>JBDTPR010000537.1:0-4983 GCA_039932635.1 Candidatus Solibacter sp. | reverse complement strand
CGAGGCGTGGGGCGGCCGCAGCGCCAATCGCGGCCAGTGTGCGCAGGCCTGCCGGCTGCCTTACGAGATGCTCGTGGATGGCGAATTGCGGCCGCTCGCCGATGCGCGCTACCTGCTCTCGCCGGGCGATCTCTACGCGCTCGAACAGGTGCCGGAGATCGTGGACATCGGCGTTTCCACATTGAAAATCGAGGGTCGCTATAAGGACGCCGACTACGTGGCGCTCACCACCGCCGCCTATCGTCAGGCTGTGGACGACGCGTGGGAAGGCCGCGCGCGCGTCGCCGACGCCGCCGCGGAATTGCGCCTCGCGCAGGTGTACTCGCGCGGCCTCGGCCCCTTCTTCCTTACCGGTACGAATCATCAGGCGGTGGTGGAAGGCCGGTCGCCGCGCCATCGCGGGGTACTCATGGGTCGCGTGCTCAGGGTCACCGACACTGGCGTGCGCATCGAGCCTTCCGGGGCGCAGCGCATCTCGCCGCTTAAACCCGGCGACGGCGTGGTCTTCGATGCCGCCGATTGGCGCAGTCCGCAGGAGGACGAAGAGGGCGGGCGCATCTTCGAGATTGATCGCGACGAATTGCGCTTCGGCAACGGTGTGCTGCATCCCGCGCGGATCGCGGCCGGCGACCTGGTGTGGCGTACCCACGATCCCGATATCGACAAGGCGGCGCGCATTTATACTGAGGCCTCGTCGCCACTCCGCAAGCAGGCGGTGAATTTGCATGTGGTGGCGCGCGAAGGGGAACCTTTGCGCACTACGTGGACTGCCGGCACGGCGTGCGTCACCGTCGAAAGTCGCGAGCCGTTGGGCGCAGCGCGCAATCGCGCCATCGATGAGGACTACCTGCGGGCGCAACTCGGACGCTTGGGAAATACGGCCTACGAACTCGCGGAGGTGACGCTCGAAATCGAGGGTGCGCCGTTTGCCGCGAGTTCGATGCTCAATCAATTGCGCCGCGATGCGGTGGAGCAGTTGCAAGCTGCGCAGGGCGCGCCGCGCGTGCGCCAGATCGGTCACGCCGACTTGCCGCTGCCCGCCGCCGCCGTGGCGCTGGAAGCCGCGGAGGCCACGCTCCACCTGCTGGTGCGTACGCCGGAGCAACTCGATTCCGCTATTCAACTGCGTCCCGCGTCCATCACGCTCGACTACCTGGATCTCTACGGGCTGCGGCCCTCCATTCAACGCGTGCGCGATGCCGGTATTGATGTGCGCGTGGCGAGTCCTCGCATTCTCAAGCCGGGCGAAGAGAAGATCGTCGATTTTCTGCTGGGCTGCGATTGCCCGATCCTGGTGCGCTCCAGCGGTCTACTGGAGGCGCTGCGGCATCGCGAAGCGCGTGAGCTGACCGGCGATTTCAGCCTGAATGCCGCCAACGCGATCACCGCGGGCGAACTGCTCGCGCTCGGCCTGCGCTATCTCACGCCGACCTACGATCTGAACGCCGCGCAGGTGGCGGAACTCGCGCGCCAGGCCGGCGGGCCGCGCATCGAGGCCGTGGCCTACCAGCACCTTCCCGTCTTCCACACCGAGCACTGCGTCTTCTGCCGCTTCCTTTCCGATGGCACCAGCTATAAGGATTGCGGTCGCCCCTGCGAAGAGCATCGCGTCGCGCTGCGCGACACCAACGGGCGCGCCCACCCCGTGATGGCCGATGTCGGTTGCCGAAACACCGTCTTCGGCGCCGAAGCGCAGGAGGCGAGCTTGCATCTGGACTCGTGGCGCAGCGCCGGCATTGCGCGCTTCAGGCTGGAGTTCGTGCACGAAACTCCGCAGCAGGTGGTGGCTGTGACGCGCGCTTTCGAAGACGCTCTCGGCGGGCTTCTCACTGGGCGCGAACTGCTGCAGCGCCTCCAGAAGATCACACCGCAGGGAGTCACGCAGGGCAGCTTCTTCATCCCCGCGGATTACCTCACGCTACCTGTCCTGCAATAGCGGCACGCAACGTGCACGGCGATGGCCGGATCCCCGCCGACTGCCAGTTTGACGGCATCGCGCAGCGAGAGCGGCCCCCCAGCCAAAAGGGGTGCGGAAAATACCAAAACAAGGAGATTTCGCATAAAAAGGACTGTTTCGGTGGTTCTATTCCCATGGATGCGATTCGATTGCAAGGGGGATGTCACCTTTCCCCTCCGATTGCATCTTTCAAGGTGGAAGCAATCACATGGAAGTCACAATTCAGCACCTCGGGAATGTCAAATTCGAAGCTAAAGCGCGGGGTCACCGCGTAATCAGCGATCAGCCGGCCGAAAATGGCGGCTCCGACACCGGGATGACGCCGCCCGAACTGATGCTGGCATCGCTTGGCACATGCGCGGGATTCTACGCCGCGGAATATATGAGGGTGCGCTCGCTGCGCCACGGCGATCTCGAGGTAAAAGTCATCGCCGAGAAAGCCAAAGCTCCGGCCCGGCTGGGGCAGTTTCGCATCGAAGTCGTGGTCCCCGGGCTCGATCCCCAGCATCAGGACGGCGTGCTGCGCGCCGTCAAGGCCTGCCTTATCCACAACACGCTGCTGCACACGCCCGCCATCGAAACCGTGGTCAGCACACCGGTCGAAGCCATTGCGCACTAATTCGTACAATGCCGGCGTGCTACGATCTCGCTATGCCGCGCATGAGTGCCTGGTGCCTGGAGCTTCAAGAGGATCGCGCGCTTAGGGAATGGGAGGGGCGTGGCGGACAACCCTGAATGGCGAGCCGGGTCGCGCCAACGCGTAAGACGCCCGTCCCCGATTTCCCTTGGACACTTGCTCGCGCTGTTTGTGAAGGTCGGCAGCCTGGGTTTCGGCGGCGGCATGGCGGTGATCGCGCTGATGGAGCGCGAATTCGTTCAGAGGCGCAGACTGGTTTCCGCCGAGGAATTCCTGCACGGCGTAGGACTCGGACAGGTGCTCGGATCCTTCGCCGTTAACGCCGCGTACTTCATCGGCTACCGGCTCTTCGGCGCGGCCGGCGGACTGCTTTCCGCTACCGCTTTCCTGATGCCGTCGCTGGTGCTGGTGACCGCGCTCTCCGATTTCTATTTCCGTCACCGCGCCATCCCGGCGCTGCAAACCACGGTCAACGGAATCGGTCCTGTAGTCATCGCGCTGATCCTCAATGCGGCCTTTGGTCTCGGAAGCAAAGTGCTTCGCACACCGCTGGCCATCGGGATCGCGAGCGCGGCGTTGCTGGCCGGGTCGCTCAAGGTCAATGCCGTGTGGATTCTACTCGCCGCCGGAATCGCCGGACTGCTGTTGCCGCGCGATAACCCTCCTCACTCCGAGCCCGGATCCGGGCCGCCCACCACGGCGATCCCGTTATTGCACGTTCCCCTCACGATCGGTCCGATTACGTTGCTCGGGTCCACCGCAGTGATCTTTCTCAAGATCGGCATGGTCTTTTTCGGCGGGGGCTTCGTTCTGGTTCCCGTGCTGCATCACCGCCTGGTCACCGAACTCGGCTGGCTCAACGCGCGCGAGTTCCTCGACGGGGTCGCGATTAGCAATCTGACACCCGGTCCCATTGCGGTGCTTGCGACTTTTGCCGGCTATCATGTGGCCGGTGTCGCCGGCGCGTTCGTGGCGACCGCCGCACTACTCGCCCCCGCGCTGGTTCTGATGTGGATCATGAGCGGGCAGTACGAACGATTCCGGGACGATCCGCGCGCCCAAAATTTTCTCTACGGAGTCAATCCCGCGGTCACCGGCCTGATTCTCGGCGCCGCGATCCTGCTGGGTGGCAGCGCGATTCTCTCCTGGCGCGGCATGCTGCTCTGTGCCGTCTCCCTGCTGCTGCTCGCGCGCTTCCACTGGCACCCCGCCTTCGTGCTTGCGATCGGCGCACTGCTGGGCTACTTCGCGGTGCTGCCGTAGGACTGGAGCCGCTACCACAGCGTGCCGACCGCTTGCTGACGCGCGAGGCTCTGATTACACCGATTCCAACGCCGCCTGCATCATGGCGCGCGCATAGGCCACGCTGAACGTAATGCCCGTATAGCCACCACCGCCCGGGTAGCCTCCGATCCGGCCGCCCGGACCCACGCGATCCCGGTCCGCATCCATGGCGCGCGGATGCTCCGGATAAATCGTCCCCGTATATTTGTTCTTGATCAACGCCTTCATCACGCCGAACATATCCACGTGGCCGGCATCGATGAAGACTTCCTGGTAGTCTTCCAGCGGCTTCACCACCAGCACATTGCGGTAATGCACGTGATTGATCCGCTTGCGGCTGGCGAAATAGTCGGCCACCACGACCGGGTCCTCGCCCATCTCGCGCGTCACGCCGCAATCGAAGGTGATGCCGTTCGCCGGGCTGTTGACGATTTCGATCAGGTGCTTCCAGCCGGCCAGGCTGCCCATGATCTGCTGCGAGCCGCGGCTGATCGGGGCCGGTGGATCGTTGGGATGCAGCGCCAGTCGCACGCCCGCCTTTTCCGCCGCCGGTACCGCGATTTTGAGGAACCAGGCCGCGTTCTCCCAGATTTCCTTCAGCGTGTGCGCGCCTTCATTGGCCAGCGGCGGCAGGTCTTTAAACTTCACCTTCTTGGCGCCGGGGTTCGCGTCCAGCGTCTCCTGCGTGAGTTTCCCGTTTTCGTCGCGGAACATCGGCTGGATCAGCGTGCCGTCCTCGCGGACCAGCAGTTCCAACTCATTGTTAAAGGCCGTGTAGCCCGCTTTAGCGCGCCCCACAGTTTCGTAGTAGCCTTCGATCGCCCGGTGCGCGTAGAAATTGTACTCCACCACCGTCAGTCCGCCCTTGCCCGCCGCTTCCAGCGAAGCGAGGAACGGTTCCATATCCTTGGACCGCGTCTCCTTGCCGTAGATCACGCTGTTCGGCAGGTTGATCATGGAGTTGTACGCCACCAGGCCCGCGTCTTTCGCGGTCTGCACGGCGCGCTTCACATTCTCCTCGGTCCACGGACTGCCGCCGATTCCCACGCCCAGCAAGTGGCTCACGCCCAGCTGTCGAATGCGCTGGTAGCTGGCCGCCTGGTTG
>JBDTPR010000536.1:0-4998 GCA_039932635.1 Candidatus Solibacter sp. | reverse complement strand
GACGCAGAGATCGCAGAGGAAGACGCAGAGAGAAAAGGGGCGAACAGCGCCGGTAGACAACCGGCGCGCAGGATGCCATCCTGCCCCACAGGTTTATCTTGCGGCTTGCTCTTTCGGGGTGGCCAGATAGCCTACGATCATATCCTTCTGGACCTGGTTGACTACGATTTCGTAGGGCTGCCGCGCTTTGCTGGTGTAGAACTGGATCGGCTCGTTGACGTTCTTGTCTTTCTTTTCGGTCAACTTGTCGTCGGCCATCACTTCGACCGTGTACTTGTTCTTTTTGGGGTCGGTCTTCTTGAGGAGCAGGGTGACGTCGCCGACGCGCTGGCGCTCTTTGGTCTTGCCGAGTTTGAACTCGAAGTAGTTGCGTTCGCCGAGGCGTTTGAGGGCCTGGAGTTCGCCCGCGTTGGTAGCGATGAGACCGCTTTGCACCCCGAGATCGCCCCTGGCGCTCTTTAGATCGGCGATGGTCTTCTGGAGTTCGGCCTGGGTGGCGGAGACCTGCGTCTTGACGCCGCCGACGTCGGTGGTGACATCGGCAATCTTGGCGTTCGCGGTGTTGGCGGCGGATTTGACTTCGCTGATTTCGCTGCTCACCTGCTGCTGGACTTTGGCCTCTTCGGCCTGGATCTGACGGGCCAGTTGCTCGGCATGGGCCTGTGCTTCGGCCTTGGCCTGGCTGGACATGGAGCGGGCTTCGTCGCGGGATTTTTTCTGAGCGGCTTCGAGATCGGACTTCAGAGTCTCAAGATGGCGCGCCTGGGAGGCGGTGGTCACGCTGGACGCGTCGCGCACATTGCTGAGTTCCGTGGACAGGGACTCGCGGACCTTCGCGACGTCCGCGCGCAGGTGGTCTATCTGCATGTACAGATAGATGTTAGCGGCGACGAGCGCGATGAGTGCTCCGGCGACCAGCGCGGTGAGCAGGCCCGAACTCTTGGGCGGCTCCTGATAGGTGGGTGTAGGACTCACGAAATCGATGCTCCTTTTAGCTTCCTTCCAGTATAGATGGAGGAGGGCGGCTTTTCGGTTTCAGGTTTGTTGAAAATGAAGGGCGCTAAAGCTCGAAAGACTCCCCGGGCGCCGGGCAGACGGCCGGCACGCGGTAGTGCGATTCGATCAATTTCGCCAGGGTTGCCGACTGCGTGGGCTCGCCGTGGACCAGGAAGACCTTGCGCAGGGTGGGAGCGATGGGCTTGATCCACTCGAGGAGTTCATTCTGGTCGGCGTGGCCGCTGAGTTCGTCGAGGCTGGCGATTTCGGCTTTGACGCGGAAGGGTTCGCCGAAGATGCGGACTTCCGGCCATTTTTCGACCAGCTTGCGGCCCAGCGTGTCGGCCGCCTGGAAGCCGGTGATGAGCACGGTGTTGCGCGGATCTTCAATATTGTTGCGGAGGTGGTGAAGGATGCGTCCCTGTTCGGCCATGCCGGAGGCGGAGATGACTACGAAGGGACCATGCAGGTCGTTGAGCTTTTTGGAATCGCCGGCCTCGCGAATGTACTGGAGACGCTTGAAGCCGAAGGGATCCTCGCCGTTGTTGAGGTAGGCGCGGGTTTCGGCGTCGAAGCACTCGGGGTGGTCGCGGTGGACCTGGGTGACATTGACGGCGAGGGGACTATCGACAAAGAGCGGGATGTTGGGAATGCGCTGCTCGTTGAAAAGCTGGTGTAGGAGGAGGACGAGCTGCTGGGTGCGTCCGACGGCGAAGGCGGGAACGATGATGCGGCCGCCGCGGCGCGCGGTGCGGTTGACGACGTCGGCCAGCTTATTGACGACGTGTTCGACGTGCTTGTGGAGGCGGCCGCCGTAGGTGCTCTCGACGATCAGGTAGTCGGCGGGCGGCATCTTCTCGGGGTCGCGGATGATGGGCAGGTTGGCGCGGCCGACATCGCCCGAGTAGATCAGGCGCAGGGGATCGCCGGCGCCGCTGGTGTCGCGCAGGGAGATACAGGAGGAGCCGAGGATATGGCCGGCGTCGTAGGCTTCGTAGCTCAGGGTGCTGTTGAGCTGATAGGGTTCGTGATACGTGACCGGGCGGAAGAGGGGCAGGGTGCGCTCGGCATCGGCCATGGTGTAGAGCGGCACGACGGGGCCTTCGGCATCTTCCTTGCGGGGATGTCCGCTGGAGCGGCGTTTTTCGGTGCGGCGGTTGATGAAGTCGGCGTCCTTCTCGTGGATGTGGGCTGTGTCGCGGAGCATCCAGTTGCAGAGATCGATGGTGGCCGGGGTGGTGAAGATGGGGCCGGCGAAGCCGTTCTTCACGAGGCTGGGCAGATTTCCGCTGTGATCGATGTGGGCGTGGGAAAGCACGACGGAATCGATGGAGGAGCCGGAAAAGGGCAGATGGCGATTCTTAGCGTCGGCGTCTTTGCGGCGGCCCTGGTAGAGGCCGCAATCGAGGAGGATGCGCTGTCCGCCGGTTTCGAGGAGGTGCATGGAGCCGGTGACGGTGCCGGCAGCGCCCCAGAAAGTGAGCTTCATCAGCGCCCATGGTACCATCGCTGGCCTGATAAGGAGGAGGACTGTAGACAAGCCGGCCATCGACCCGGTACCGACTAAAGTCAGTACGCAGCCTAAAGCCTGCCCCACGTGGTCGGTGATATCTTGTACTTGTGACCACCGGAACGGTACTTCGCTTCACGGTTCCCTTGACCTTGGGGGTGGTGGCTGCGCAGACGCCGCTCATCAACCCTCTGCTGCCTTCAGGCGCGGACCCTTGGGTGACATCGCACGGCGGCTACTACTACTACATGAATACGACCGGGAACAGCCTGGCCATCCGACGGGTGCGCAACATGGCGGACCTTGCGCAATCGGAGTCTCGCGTGGTGTGGCGTCCTCCGGCCAGCGGACCGTATTCGCGCGACATCTGGGCGCCCGAACTGCACTTCCTCCGCGGCAAGTGGTACATCTACTTCGCCGCCGATTCGGGGACCAATGCGTCGCATCGCCTGTGGGTGCTGGAGAACGACTCCGAAGACCCGCGCGCCGGCGAGTGGCGCATGAAAGGCAAAGTCTCCGACGCCACAGACCGTTGGGCGATCGATGCCACGGTCTTCGAAGAGGGCTCGCGCCTGTATATGGTGTGGTCCGGTTGGGAGGGCGAGGTCAACGGCGCGCAGAATCTGTACCTCGCCGAATTGAGCGACCCCTGGACGGTGAAGGGTCCGCGTGTCAGGATTTCGGCGCCCGATCTTCCCTGGGAACGCGTGGGCGATCTGAAGCCGCGCCGCGATCCGGAGGAGAACCCCGGCCTCAATCAAATGGACCCGCTGCATGTGGACGTGAACGAGGGTCCGGAAATTCTACGGCACGGCAATCGCATTTTCGTGGTGTACTCGGCGGGCGGCTGTTGGACCGATTATTACAGCATGGGGATGCTGACTGCCGAAGTGGGCAGCGACCTCTTGAAGGCGGCGAGTTGGAAGAAGAGCCCGGTGCCAGTCTTCTGGCAATCGCCCAAGGTTGGAGCGTACGGGACCGGGCACGGGAGTTTCTTCACCTCGCCCGACGGGAGCCATAGCTGGATGCTCTACCACGCCAATCCCGAGGCCGGACAGGGCTGCGGACGGCAACGCTCGCCGCGTGCGCAACCTTTCACCTGGAAGTCCGACGGGATGCCGGATTTCGGACGTCCGGTTGCCATCGGGACGCCGCTGCCCCGGCCGCAGGGCCAATAACTACCAGTGCGCTTTCAGAAACGCGGCGGCGTCGCCGATGGCGGTGCGCGCGCAGGCGAAGAGCCCGGGCATGGTGAAGAAGCCGTGGATGGCGCCCGGATATCGAATCAAGGTGGCGCCAAGGCGGTGCGCGTAGGCTTCGCCTTCGTCGCGTAGTGTGTCGTATTCGGCGGTCAGAACGCAGGCGGGCGCGGCACCCTGGAGATCGTGAGCGAAGAGAGGCGAGGCCAGCGGATCGCGTGGGTCGGCGCCTGGCGGCAGGTACTCGCGCCAGCCGCGCTGCATGTCGGCGGCGCCCGGCCCGAAGCCCTCGGCGAATTCCCGGTAGCTCTCAGTGGCACACGTCGCGTCGATCATCGGGTAGATGAGGAGTTGGCTGCGCAGAGCACCGCCCCGATGGGCGAGTGCGGCGACGGCGGCCAGATTGGCGCCAGCGCTATCCCCGGCCACAGCGACTGGAGTGGTCTGCCCGAGCGCCCATTCGAGCGCCAGGGAAGCATCCTCGGCAGCCGCGGGAAAGCGGTGCTCGGGCGCGAGACGGTAATCCACGGCCAGAAGGCGGCAGCCTGCGGCGACCGCCAGGATTTTGCAGATGGGATCGTGACTCTCGAGATCGCCGGAGATGAAGCGGCCGCCGTGAAAGTAGACCAGGAGCGGCAGCTTCGCCACCTCTGACGGCCAGTACTGGCGCGCGCGCAGATAGCCCGCGAGGACCATGTTCTCGACGCGCGCCATGTCGGGCGGCGGACCGGCGAGCGCGGCCGCCTGACGTAGGCGGTCGCGGGTGGCGGCGATATCGAGCGACGAGCGCGGCGGCAGCGACTTTTGCGCGTCCAGGTAGCGGGCGATTTCAGGATCGAGCGGCATTGGCGGCGGGACGCAGCACGGCGAAGATTTCGCGATAGAACTGCGGGTGCGACTGCCAGGTCTGGGCGGTCACCACGCGGCCATCGCGGACCATCTGCTCATCCACGAACTTGCCGCCGGAGAGTTCGGCTTCGCGCTTCACGTGGTGGTAGCAGGTAACGTTCTTGCCGTTGGCCAATCCGGCGGCGGCCAGAATCTGTATGCCGTGGCAGATGGAGAAGAGCCACTTGCCGGCGCGGTCGAATTCGCGCAGGAGTTCAAGCAGGGCTTCGTCATTGCGCAGGTATTCGGGGGCGCGACCGCCCAGCAGCATGACGGCATCGTACTCCTCGACGCGCACGGCGGCGAAATCGAGGTCGGCTTCCATGCCGTAACCGGGGCGTTCGATGTAGGTGTCCCAGCCGGGCTGGAAATCGTGCATCACCAGATTCATGCGGCGGCGCGACG
>JBDTPR010000535.1:0-5003 GCA_039932635.1 Candidatus Solibacter sp. | reverse complement strand
TGGCTGTTCTGCCGTACCCTTGAAAACCCGACGCCTGGAACCTTCACGGCCAAGCAGACCGCCGCCGGATGCACTCTTCCCGACGATTGGGGCGAAGTCAAGGTAACGAATGGAGTCCAGCCGCCTGGAGCTTCCAATCCGGGCATGGTGTATGACACCGTGACCAAGAAAATCATTCTCTTCGGCGGCGATTCTGGAACCTACCAGAATCAGACCTGGGCATACGACGTTCCGTCCCGGACGTGGACCCGCAAGGCCATGGCGACTGCTGCGCCGCCTGTCAACACCACGGTCTACTGGGCAATGCCGGCCATGGCTTACAATCCGGCCACGCACCAGGTCATTTACCATCAGACCGGCGGAACCGGTGCGCCCGCGGATTGGGCGTATGACACCGTCGCCGATACCTGGACGAAGCTTGCCTCCACGGGCGGCGCTGCGGTCGCTCAAGTCCTGGCTTACGATCCCGTGCGCAATATGGTGGTCGGCTTTAACACCTACTCGGGCGGTATGGAGGTTTGGCACGGCGTTCTGTCCGCATCGGGGTCCGTCGCCCCGCCGGTTGTGACCAGCGCTTGCGATCTGAATCTGGATGGCGTTGTCGATGCGCTGGATGTGCAACTCGCCATCACTAAGGCTCTGGGAGGTACTGCCTGCGGCGCCGGCGATCTCAACCGGGACAGCCTCTGTAATGTTGTGGATGTGCAGAGGGTCGTAAATGCCAGTCGCGGAGCGGCCTGCAACACGACACCAATCGCGCCGACCGCCGGAGGATCGCTGGTCAGTTCACTTGCCACGCCCCCGGCCACAGTGCAACTCGCAACCGAGGGCACTTTGGACTGGGCACACTGGGGCCTGGCCACGGCGTCGGATTTCAACCACAAGGCGGGGGTAGCTTCCAAGATCAGTACCTTCACCTCTGTGCTGGCCACTCCCGCCGCCCGATACGCGGACAACCTCACAACTTACAGCTGGACGGCGGGCACGCCCGCGGCCTCGGCTGTCAATACTCCGACAGGCGTTTACATAGCCGGAGGGAACCAGGCATTCCGCATCACGGTGCCGGCTGACACTACGCAGCGAACGCTGAAAGTCTATGTCGGCGTATGGCAGGCAAGCGGTACTATGGTGGCGCATCTCAGCGATATGAGCGCGCCAGACTACACGAACAATGGCATCACTTATACCAAGGGCAAGACCGCGCTCGGGGTCTATACCTTCACATATAAGGCGGCGTCCAGCGGACAAACGTTGACCGTGACTTTCACGCAGGGCGCTGCGTCAACAGGCAACATCGCATTACAGGCAGCCACGCTGTCTAATTAGACAAGTAGAAACAGGCGCGGCGGACCTAACGGCGCCGCGCCACCACAACCTCCGCGATACCGAACACATCCCAGAGCCGTCCGCTCCAGATATGACGGTACTTAATCAAGCCGCGCAAGGCGAGTATTGGTGTTAACAGTAGACGCAGCCCATCCCTCCTTGTGCCCCCTCGTATGATGTCGCAGCCGGCACGTAGCATGATGTTGCTGACCTCGGCCACCGAATAGACCCGGACATGCGTGGGATCGTCATGGAAGTGCAGGAACCCTGAGCGGGCGTGCGGAACATTTAAAGACCGGACCCCGGGATACTCGATGTAAATGATGCCGCCCGGTTTTAACTTAAGGGCGAGCTTCTGCAAACACTTCTCGCCATTGATAAGGTGTTCAATTACGTGGGAAAGAACGATGGCGTCGAAATACCCGTCGGGTACGGTGTCAAGCGAATCTTCTTCGAGATTCGCCTGATAGAAGCGATACATACATCCCTTGTCTTCGGGGTATAGATATTCCTCGGTTCTATCGAGACCGTGATATTCACAATCAGGCAAGTACTGTTTAAACGTCCGGGCCGAACCGAATCCGCAGCCTACATCCAGGACGCGCAGGGAGGCGGCTCCGGCGTGACGCGTTATTGACTTGATCGCCGGCGGGGCCAGCCAAATGGGCATTCTTAGCGGCAAGTGCTTGTCCTTAATCCTAGCGTGGGGTACCCTGGCTCAGCGTACTCCTGCGGTTGACAATGAATGACTGGCCCACTGGGCAGTATGTCAGGTATCGCTGGAAAGTGAGGTCGGGATGAGTTTCGAGAAACTCACCGAGTGCTCGCTGCTCGCCGTACTCAGGGGATCCGGCGTAGCAAAAAAAGTCGTCAAAACAAACTATGGTGCCAGTAATCAGGTAGGGCTCAATGAAGTTCATCACAGGTACCGTAGATTCATATAGGTCGCAGTCGATATAGACCAGTGCAGCTTTCCTGCCTTTCATGGCCGCATGTTGAGCCGCATTCAGACTCGTATCATAAAAGCCAGGCACCAAAGTGTATTCTTCCCTCTCAAGACCTTGGGAGGCCATGATGGCGGTGAAGTTCTGCTGCGTGCACGCGAATTGACCCCCGGTCCAAATTCCCGCGGATGTGCCCGGTACGGCGGGGAGGCCATGGAACGAGTCGAACCCCCAAAGATGCATGTCGTCAATGCCGTAGAGTTTCTTCATCCGCCTGGCGTGAAGGAAGGTCTTCCCCTGCCACAGTCCAAATTCGAGGTAATCACCGCGAATCTGGTTCAGGCGAATGAATTCAAACGCCTGAGCGATCATACCCCGCTCGGCCAGGCGATTCTCGGAGAGGGCCTCGCAGCGACGGATGAGCCTGAGCATGGGCAAACTGTTGACAAGGCGTTTTAAAACTAGAGTGGCCTGCTGTTTCATTTCACATTTCCCTGGTTAGATTCACGTGCGGGATGCGGTAATTGACGAACGGATCTCGACATAGGCAGCGCCCAGGGGTTGATCCTTTGGAAGGACCAGGCCTCGCCCCGCGTCGCCCTCGATCGCGCAGAACCCGAGGTCGTCCAAGACGCGCCGGGCAGGCGTATTCCGATCGGTGGCAACGAAATTCACTTTTATGGGAAGCGGCGTGTCGTGCGGATAGGTGTGTCTCAAGTGTCCAAAGAAGGCCTCTTCGATGGACTTGCTCTGCACCCGGCAGGACAGCATGAAATCCAGGATCTCGATGGCATCGTCCTGATGTCGAACGATGCCGAATCCGACCGTTCCATAATCGCCGAATTTATCAGAGGATCTCAGCACCAGCTTATCCAGAGTGGCGTCGTCGAGAATTGACCGTAATTGCTCCCTGGAGTATTTTCTTCCGGAGAAGTTCAACTGGTTGGTGCGCTGTACCAACTCGGCGACGCGGTCGAAATCCGCGCTGGTGTAGTGGTTCACTTCAAGGACGATGGAGCATGACGCAAGAAACCCCTTGTAGTCGCTCCCATATTGCTTCTCTACCGACTCCCGCTGTATGGCATCGCGATAGAAGCGGCGTCTTTGCCGGGCCTCCGCACTCGTGCTGCCCTGGAAGCCCTCCCGCCCGGCCAGCGTGCCGGCCTCGGTCGCGTCGATGCAGCGGACCTGCGGATTGACACGGCCGACCTCTTCGCGTTCGAACGGGTTGTCGTCGATGAAGGCGAACGTGTCCAGGCCGATGTTGAGGCGTTCCGCGATGCGCCGGACGGCCGTGCTCTTGGGCGCCCAGTCTATTTCCGGATATAGAAAATATTCTGCGATGCCGAACTCCTCGAGCTTCCGCCAGGCCGGTGCGAAGTCATTCTTACTGGCAATGCTTAATAGGATCCCGCGTTCGTCAAAGTGTTTTAGGGTCTTCGCAATGCCGGGCTTGAGACGAACGTTCTCAGTTTCCACCAGGGTGCCGTCCCAAACGGTATTGTCCAGGTCCCAGACGATGCACTTCACGTCCTTGGCCGGCTGATCTTTCCGGATGGGTGCTTCGTCCCATAAGACGAAATCGGCGCTGAGGAAAACCAGCCGGCTATTTTGATCCCCTTCAGGCAGGATGCGAATATCGAATGGTTTCCCGGTGCCCGCCACGGATTGAATGAATCGCCATTCAATGATTTCGCGATTATAACCCGGCGTCAGAACCACCGTGCGGATTACCGGTGGATTCAGCGAAACGTTGCAGAGATCGGCAGTCCTGGTAGTGGTGTCGGCGACAAATCCAACCTGGACGGAAACCGGCGCGGAGGACGGATTGTAGATTTCCAGAAGAAATGCGGAAGGAGTCTGCCGATCGTGTGTGCCGCGATGCAGACGCTTGGTCAACCGATCCATTAAGGCATACTGCGGACGGCGCCATCGCCAGTCCTGCTTCAGCCGGTAGGCCAGTTTGCCGGCGGCGGCCACAAACGGGCCAGCCCAACGAATGGCGGTCTCCAGTTTGGTGACGCGTCCCGCCGGCCACAACCGGGTATTGCCGCGCGCTTCGAGCTTGGCCCACTTCTTATACACGACCTCGGTTCCATAGCCGCGCAGGGACTGAAAGCGCTCGTCCCGGTAAGCCCCGAACTGAAATCGCCGGCACATGCCATCCGGACGCGCCTCGTAGAGGTCGCAGCTGCTGTAGCAGGAAGGAGCGGCGCACTCCACGCAATGCTCGCCCCAGACCAGGAGGGACAGTTTCTTGACGCCCCGAACCGGCTGATAGGCTTTGACGGTCTCCTCACCTCGCCGGTCGGCCAGTTTGGGGTCGTATTGATCGTATTCAAACATAGAAATCCGGGTGCCGCAGCCCGGCCAGACGCGGGGTCCACATTCTTTGAACAGTTCCGATTCTAACGCACCGTCTCAAAGCCAGAAACATCGGTTAAGTCCTTGAATTGACTTGCGTAATCCAGCCCCTACGAACCCCAGGGAGGCAACTGGAGCCGGGCCTGGAGTTTCGAGCCCCGCGAGCTCAGCAGCCAACTCGGAGAAAGTCGATACGCGGTAAAGGTCCGGGTGCGCCGCCAGATATTCCATGAGCTTTTCGAGGCGGCGAATGACAATTCGATCTGGTCTCATCTCACCATAGGTCTCGTCCTTTGCCTTCACCGCGCTGAAGCTATGGAAGACCATCACAAAATGCCGCTGGCCCTGGGCCGCGCCTGCCTCCAGCAT
>JBDTPR010000534.1:0-5015 GCA_039932635.1 Candidatus Solibacter sp. | reverse complement strand
TCCGCCCATCGTGAAACTGGCGCGCAGGATGCACGGGTACCCGATACGGCTGCCGAATTCCAGCCCCGCTTCCACCGAGTTGACAAGCTGAGATTGCGGCGTTTCCAGGCCGATCTTGCGCATCGCGTCTTTGAACAGCAAACGGTCTTCGGCCTTCTTGATGGCGTCGATTTTGGCGCCGATCAGTTCCACGCCGTATTTCTCGAGCACGCCGGCTTCGGCAAGTTCCACCGAGAGATTGAGTCCCGTCTGGCCGCCAACGGTGGAGAGCAGCGCGTCGGGACGTTCCTTGCGAATGATCTCCGCGAGGTACGTGGCGGTGAGCGGCTCGACATAAGTGCGGTCGGCCAGCGCCGGATCGGTCATGATCGTCGCCGGATTCGAATTGACCAGGATGACTTCGAAGCCGTCCGCGCGCAGCGCCTTGGCGGCCTGGGTGCCGGAGTAATCGAACTCGCAGGCCTGTCCGATGATGATCGGCCCGGAGCCGATGATCAGGATGCGGTGGATGTCGGTGCGGCGCGGCATCTTATTTGGCCTCCCGCATCAGCTTCGTGAAATCATCGAATAAGTAATGTGAGTCGTGCGGCCCGGGCGCTGCCTCGGGGTGATACTGCACGCAGAAGACGGGCTCAGAGCGATGCCGGAAGCCTTCCAACGTCTGGTCGTTCAGATTGATGTGCGTCAGTTCGACCTCGGAGAGGTTGAGCGAATCGGGATCTACCGCGAACCCGTGATTGTGCGACGTGATTTCCACGCGGCCGGTGAGTTCGTTGCGCACCGGATGGTTGGCGCCGCGATGTCCGAATTTCAATTTGTAGGTTTTGCCGCCCAGCGCCAAGCCGAGCAACTGATTGCCGAGACAGATGCCGAAGATCGGCTTCTTGCCAATCAGTTTGCGAATGTTGGCCACCTGGGGCACGAGGGGCTCGGGGTCGCCGGGTCCGTTGGAAAGGAAGATACCGTCGGGCTTGAGCGCGAGCACATCCTCGGCGGAAGTCAGCGCGGGCACCACCGTGACGTTGCAGCCGGCGTGCACCAGACGGCGCAGAATGTTGTGTTTGATACCGAAATCGTAGGCCACCACATTGAAGCGGGACTCGTGCCGGGCGCCGATCAGGTCGGAAGGCGAGCACTGCCCGATGGACTCGGACCATCCGTAGGCGGTCGGAGTGCTGACACGGCTGGCGAGATCCAGGCCCGTCATGCTGGGAATGTTGCGCGCCTTTTCCACCAACTTCTGGCCGTCGCGCTCGATGGACGAAAGCACGCCGCGCATCACGCCGCGCGTGCGCAGATGGCGGACCAGCGCGCGCGTGTCAAGGTCGCTGACGATCGGAATTCCGGCGCGCGTAAGGAACGCATCGGCATCGGAATCGCTGCGCCAATTGCTGGCGATCGGCGAAAACTCGCGGACCACGAGGCCCTCGATGTACGGGCCCTTGGACTCGTTATCGAGGCTGCTGGTGCCGTAGTTCCCGATTTGGGGGTTGGTGAGAATGACGATCTGACCGGTATAAGATGGGTCGGTGAAGACTTCCTGATAGCCGGTGAGCGCGGTATTGAAGACCACTTCGCCGCTACGCTCTGTGGGCGCACCAAAACTCCGGCCCTCGAAGACGCTACCGTCTTCCAGAGCGAGTATTGCAGTGTTCAATTTAGGTTATTCCTCCCGAGGCGTGGATAACCTTCATTTTAGCAGGTGAGGAAGGGCCCTTGCTTGCTTGCGCACGCTACTTGAAGGTGTCGCACGTCCCGATGTCGCCCGAAGACAGTCCGCGCTTGAACCACTGCGTGCGCTGGGCGGAGGAACCGTGAGTGAAGCTTTCGGGACTCACGTGCCCAGTCGACATGCGCTGCAGCCGGTCGTCGCCCACGGAGGCCGCTGCCTGGATTCCCGCCGAAACATCGGCGGCGTCGATGAGCTTGCGTTCCGCGGTTTCGTGGCCCCAGATTCCCGCGTAGCAGTCCGCCTGCAGTTCCAACCGCACGGAGAGCGGATTTTGCTGGGACGGATCGCCGCGCTGCAGCCGGCGCACTTTGCCTTCTGTACCGAGCAACTTCTGTACATGGTGCCCAATCTCGTGCGCGATCACATAAGCCTGCGCGAACTCGCCCGGAGCGGCGAACTTGTCCCTCAGTTCCTGAAAGAAGCCGAGATCGATGTAAACCTTCTCGTCCTGCGGGCAATAGAACGGGCCCGTGGCGGATTGCGCCGTGCCGCACCCGGAATTCGTCAGGTCGGTGAAAAGTACGAGCTTCGTGTGCCGATACGACGTGCCCGCGGCGGGCAGCAATTTCTCCCAAGTGGCCTGCACGTCGTTCACGACGAAGGTGACGAAATCCACCTGGCGATTCTCGGCAGGGGTATCGGCCACGGGCCGGCTTCCGGCGGGCTCTCCGCCACCGTTGAACAAATCGGTCTTGAAGACTAGGCTCAAGACAATCAGCACCAGCGTCCCGCCGACCCCGAGATGAGCCCCGCTAAGGCCTCCGAAATTCATTCCGCCGCCGCCACCCTGGCCACGGCGGTCTTCGATATCGGAGCGATCTCCACCTGGCGTCCATTGCATGCCGAGAGAGATGCATGCAACGCGCCACTGTACGGATGGGCCCTTATTTTCCTGACGTGACCTTATAGAACGCCGAAGCGTGCGGAGCTACCTTGAAAGTCTGGCCTTCTGCCACCGTGCCGGCATCCTTCTTCGCCCATAAATCGCGCACCGAACAGGGGCCCTTCAACCCCAACTCCGCCCACGACACTTTGATCGCTTCCTCCGCCGTATCGCCAGTGTTGAAGACTGCCAAATACTTCGCGTCCGACCCGGGCAGCGTCGCGACCCACGCCACTTGATCGCCTCTCGTGAACAGTTCCTTCGCGGTATTCGCCTTTTGATTCACCGCGAGCACCTCATCATTAGTAATTAGCTCGAGTGTAAACGCGTCGTTATCCGGCAGGTGTCCGCCGAACATCAGCGGTGAGCGCGCCACCGACCACAATGTCATCAGCGTGCGCTGCTCATCTTTGGTGAGCAACGACATGCGCGGATCGCCGCGTTCGGCGCGTATCCCGATGTGGCCGAGGGGCAGCATGTCCCCATCGGGCCAATTGCCCGGCTTCACGAAGGGCTGCCATTTGGCGAAGTTCGGAAACTGGCGCTTAAGGTCGATCCAACGGTCCCAGAAGTCATCCGAAATCCGCCACATTTGCGCGTGCTGTGCGATGAACTCACCCTTCTCAGTTCCGCGAGTGCCCGGCGAAAGGCTAAGCACGATCGGCCGTCCGCTCTTCTTAATCGCCTTGCTGAGCGCTTCGATTTCGGTGCTGTGGTCGCCGCCTGCGCCGAATCCGAACATGTCATCGGCCTTGATGAAATCGGCGCCCCACGATGCGTACAGCTTGACGATAGAATCGTAGTATTCCTGCCCGCCCGGCTTGCTCACATCCACGCCGTACATATCGGAATTCCAGCGGCAGATGGACGCCTTGTTGGCGATTGCCGACGCCTTCACCTGTGTGCCGAGCACAGGTAAGTCCTGATCCACCGCGCGCCGCGGAATGCCGCGCATAATGTGGAAGCCGAATTTCAGACCCTTCGAATGCACATAGTCGGCCAGAGGTTTGAAGCCCTTCCCCTCAGCCGCCGAGGGGAAGCGGTTGGGCGCGGGAATGAGGCGCCCGTTGGCGTCCATAACCAGTTGCGTGTCCGGCCGGTAGCCATGCGTCTTCGGGTTCGCCTCAGACCACTGTATGTCCACCACGATGTACTGCCAGCCGTGCTTCGCCAGCTTGCCCGACATGTAGTCGGCATTGGCCTTAACCTCGTCTTCGGTCACCCCGGTGCCGAACGAGTCCCAACTGTTCCACCCCATCGGCGGTGTGGGCGCCAGAACCTGCTGAGCGAAGGCCGTTGTCGCCGACACGGCGAGCAATGCGAGCATCTGTAAGCGCATGCAGAAATGTTATTCGGCTGCACTTCGAAAGTCAAAAAACGTCAGAACGTGAACCGAAGTGCGCCCTGCATGACGCGCGGCGCGCGTGTGGAGGTCACCTGGCCGAATAAGGCGTTGGTCTGCGCGCCGGTGGTCAGATCGAAACGGGCGGTCGTATTGATGCCGGAGTATTGCGTGTGATTGAAGGCATTGTACGCCTCCCAGCGGAGTCCGATCGAGCGCTTTTCGCTCTTCAAGGGAAAGCGCTTCGAGAGCGCGAGATCGGTATTGGCCACCCCCGGGTTGCGCACGCTGTTCTTCGACGCATTGCCGGGATCGCCCTTTCCCGGAACGGAGAATGCCGCCGGGTTGAACCACGCGTAGAACGTCGAGCCGTTCTTATTCGGATCCCCCACCACGTTGACGCGCTGACCGTCGCCGCCCCCCGTAAGATCGGTGCCCTGTACGGTGCTGAAACCGATCGAGGCCGGCGTGCCGCTGACCCACTGAGCAATCCCGCTCAAGGTCCAGTCGTCAAAGATCAGTTGAACGGCTTTGTTGCCGCCAACCAGACGGCTGGCCTTCGGCGTGTTGTAGGTGAAATTCAAGGTGGCGTTGTGCCTCTGGTCCGAGCCGTCGTAGCCATAGCTCCACGTGCGCACCGGCTGATAGATCGGGATGCCGGTGTAGTCCAGGAATTTGGAGAGCGTGTAACTGAAGCCGAATTGCAGCCCTTTCGAGAAACTCCGGTTGATGCTCAGGAGCATCGCATGGTAGTTGGAGTTGTACGCGTTATCGGTCCAGGAGATGTTGTTGTACCCGGGGTAGGGACGGAAAAAATTGTCGGTGACGCCGCCTACGTAATCCGACCGGAAGTGCGTGCCATACGGCACCGTGTTGATACCCAGAGTCTGCGGAATATGCTGCCCCAGCGTGGCTACGTACGACACGTCGACGATGATCGAGTGCCCGGCGTTCTGTTGCACCCCGAGAGTGAGATTGTAATTGTCCGGAGTCTTGTTGCTGACGTTGAACCCCTGCGTGTTGCTGGGCGATAGCACGCCACTGGTTTGCAGGAAGGT
>JBDTPR010000533.1:0-5023 GCA_039932635.1 Candidatus Solibacter sp. | reverse complement strand
ACAAGCCGAGGATGCGCCACCGTGAAGGTCCGAAAACGCTCGAGCCGCAAGTCAGCATCGTCCGCATTTATAGACGGGTTGGCTGGCAGCAGAAATCTCCATAGACCGCGGTCGCCTCGGGCTGGCCGACCACTGATGGCACGGACGAGGGGCTTCCAGGCTGACACTCCAGGACGCCCCCTGGAGGATCGGAGGGCGGGCTTGAAACAGCCACGGTGCCGTTGTATCGGATTGACTTGCTTTCGCGGTCCAGGTCCGCCGATGAACGGGGATAACACAAACGCGTCAGCAAGCGTTTTTTGGCGTGCTACGTCACGGGGCCGGGATTGAACGGCGCCAGCGCGTTGCCCAGTCCCCAGTGCTCGGCCCACGTTTCGCGACGCCCGCTGGCCACATCCAGGAGCATGCGGAAGAGTTCCCAGCCCACATCCTCGATGGTCGCGTGCCCGGTGGCAATCCGCCCCGCATCGAGATCGATCAGGTCGGCCCACTTCTCCGCCAGCGCGGTGCGCGACGACACTTTGATCACCGGCACCAGCGCGAGCCCATAAGGACTGCCCTCGCCGGTGGTAAACACGTGCATATTCATCGACGCCAGCTGCTGCGTTCCGCACAGAAAATCGCTCGCCGGAGTGGCGGCGAACACGAGGCCCTTCGCCGTGACCTTCTCGCCGTGCGTGGCCACCGCGCGAATCGCGCTGCTCCCCGCCTTCGCCACCGACCCGAGCGCCTTCTCCACGATATTCGCGAGGCCCCCGCGCTTATTGCCCGGCGTGGTATTCGCGCTGCGGTCGGCGCCGCCGCGCGAAAGATATTCGTCGTACCAGCGCATCTCGCGAATCAGCGCGCGCGCCACTTCTTCATTCGCCGCGCGCGGAGTCAGCAGATGGATCGCGTCGCGCACTTCGGTCACTTCCGAAAACATTACCGTGGCCCCGGCGCGCACCAGCAGGTCGGCCGCAAAGCCTACCGCCGGATTGCAGGTCACGCCCGAAAACGCGTCGCTGCCTCCGCACTGCAGGCCAACCACGAGTTCCGACGCGGGGACCGTGATGCGCCTCCGCCGGTCCAATTCCGCGAGCCGTTTCTCGGCGCCGCGCATGATCGCCGCCACGCTTTCGCCGAAGCCTCGCTCGTCCTGGAGGCGGATTACGTTGCCTTCGCCCAGTATTTGAAAATCGCCGGCGGCCGTCTCGCCAAAGAGCTTGGCGGGCTGCAACTTCTCGCAACCCAGGCTCACCACCAGGGGCTGCCCTCCGAAATTGGCATGCAGCGCGATATGTTTCAACGTGCGGATCGGCACCGCCGCGCCCGGGGCATCGATGGCCACGCCGCACCCATAGGAGTGCGTCACCGCCACCACACCATCCACGTTCTTGAAGCGCGGCAGCAGTTCCGCGCGAATGCGCTGCACCGCGTACTCCACGGTGGGCGCCACGCACTGAACGGTGGTCGCAAGCCCGAGGATATTTTTCATGCCCACGCCGCCCGCACTGCGATAGCCTTCGAACGTGTAGCCTTCGAGCGGCGGCAACTCGGCGGGCACTTCGGTCGCCAGCGACAGCGTGTCGAGCGGCGGCGCGAGCGGCATCTCGAGCATCTCCTCGCGGACCCAGGAGCCCGCCGCGATCTCGCGATTCGCCAAGCCGATCGTCTGCCCGTAGCGGACAATCGGCGCGCCCACGGAGAGGTCCTGCAATGCCACCTTATGAGATTGGGGAATGCGCTCGCGCGCGACTAGTCCGCCGGGCAGCACCGCGCCCATCGCGGCGCCTTCGGGGTGCACGAGGATAGCGACATTGTCGCGCGGGTGAACGCGGATATACATGAATCAGGCGTGGCTGAGGACGTCTCGCACCACACCGCTCTGCTCGGCGATCTTCGCCTGCAGCATCATCAGCGCATAGATCAACTGCTCGGGTCGCGGCGGGCAACCCGGCACGTACACATCCACCGGGATCACCTGGTTCACCGGGACGATCGCGTAGTTATTGAACACGCCGGTGGAGGTGGCGCATGCGCCCATCGAAATCGCCCACTTGGGTTCGGGCATCTGTTGATACAGGTGGCGGATCACGGGAGCCATCTTCTGCGACACGCGGCCCGCAATGATCATCAGGTCGGCCTGCCGCGGCGTACCGCGGAACACCTCCGCCCCGAAACGCGCGATATCGAACCGCGAGGCTGACATCGACATCATCTCGATGGCGCAGCATGCCAGTCCGAAAGTCATCGGCCAGATGGAGTTTTTGCGCGCCCAGTTGACGGCCGAATCCAGCGTGGTCATGATGATGCCTTCGTTGGCGGCCGCGGCGGCATTATCGACCTGATAATCGTCGATGCGCGAAAAAAGTTCCACCGGACCGCTGGCTAAGGGGTTATCCATACCCTCCATTTTCGCATGAATGGGCGGGCACTCTGAAATGTCCTGTAAACTCAAATTACCCTCTTCATGCATTCCGACTCATTCGAGCAGCTATTGAACCAAGCCGCATCCTGGTATGGAATCGACGGCGAGTTCTGGGATATCTTCGGCAATCTCCACACGACTTCGGTGGCCGCCAAACAGTCGATCCTGCGCGCCTTGGGTGTGACGGCGGATACAGCCTCCGACCTTGAGCAGGCGCTCGCACGCCTGACCCGAAGCGAGTGGCAGCACATGCTGCCTCCCGCGGTGGTCGCTTCCGAAACCCCCGCCATCGAGGTCCCGCTGCACATGCCCGCCGAACGCCTCGGCGTGCGCGCGCATTTCACGGTGCGCAGCGAGGCAGGCGCGGTCGATGAATTCGATCTCAACCTCTTTGACCTGCCGCAGATCGCTTCGGCCGAAATGGACGGCCAGACGTGGGTACGCATCCAGGTCACGCTACCCGTCGCGCTCCCCCTCGGCTACCACGAAGTGCGTGTTTCCGCCGGAGGCCGCGACGGTTGTACGCGCTACATTGTCACGCCCGAGCGCGCGTATACCAACCCTCACCTGGGCCGCGGCGGACGTGCCGCCGGCATCGCCGTCAGCCTCTACGGGGTGCGCTCCGGACGCAATTGGGGCTGCGGCGATTTCCACGATCTGCGCTCCGTGATCGATTGGGTGGCCGAGGAATTGGGCGCCAGTTTCGTCGCCCTCAATCCGCTGCACGCCATCCACAACCGGCGCCCCTTCAATACCAGCCCCTACCTGCCGAACTGCATTTTCTATCAGAACTACATTTATCTGGACGTGGAAGGCATGGAGGATTACGCCATCTGCCGCCGCGCTCGGGAACTGCGCGCCACGCCCGAAGTCTGTGCGGAAATCGCGGCACTGCGCGAATCCCCGTTCGTGGAATACGAGCGCGTGGCCGCCCTGAAGCTGCGCTTCCTCAAGCTCGCCTTTTGCCGCTTCCTGCGCGAGTGGCGTACCGGCTCGCCTCGTGCTCGCGCCTTCGAGGCGTTCCGCACTCGGGAAGGCGCACTGCTGGAGACCTTCGCGACCTACTGCGCTCTGGATGAAGAGATCCACCTCGCCAACCCCGCCATCTGGCTCTGGACCGATTGGCCCGCGCCATTTCAGGATCCGTGCTCCGACGAGACTGCCGCCTTCCGCAAGAAGCGCTGGCGCCGCGTCATGTTCTATCAGTATCTGCAGTGGCAGCTCGACATGCAGCTCGCCGCCGCGCAGGCGTGGGCCCGCGGACGGCACCTCTCCATCGGCCTGTACCACGATCTGGCGCTGGCCACCGACCGCTTCGGCAGCGATCTTTGGGCCCATCGTCCCTTCTACGTGGCCGGCTGCCGCGTGGGTTCGCCGCCCGACGATTTCTCCCCGAAGGGCCAGGATTGGGCCTTCCCTCCCCCGAACTCCCAGCGTCACTTCGAGGACGGTTACCGCCTGTTCGCCGAGTCCATTCGCAAGAATTGCCGCCACGGCGGCGCGCTGCGCATCGACCACGTCATGCGGCTCTTCCGCCTGTTTTGGATTCCCGATGGCGTCGAGGCGACCGAGGGGGCCTATGTGCGCGAGCGCAATCTCGACTTCGTCCGCATCCTCGCACTGGAAAGTGTCCGCAACCACGTGGTGATTGTGGGCGAAGATCTGGGCACTGTCGAGCCTTCGATCCGCGAGACCCTGGCCCGCTTCGGCATGCTGAGCTACCGCCTCTTCTATTTCGAGAAGAACGACCTCGGCGAATTCCGCAGCCCCGCCGAGTACCCCGTGCAGTCGCTCGTCTCCTCAACCACCCACGACCTGCCCACGCTGGCCGGATTCTGGATCGGCGCCGATATTGAGGCGCGCCGCGCCGCCAACATCATCGATGACGACGCACAACGCGCCCAACTGGCGCAGCGCGCCATCGATAAGCAGAAGATGCTCGACGTGCTGATCCGGCTGGAGTTGGTGCGCCGCGACCTTCCGCGAATTGCCGCCGACTACCCGAAACTCACCGGCGAACTCCACAACGCGATCATCGGCTTCCTGGCCATGACACCCTCGCAACTGCTGGCCATCAATCAGGAAGACCTGACCAAGGAAGTGGACCAGCAGAATCTTCCGGGCAGCACCTGGCAATATCCCAACTGGGGCCGCAAAATGCGATTCACAATCGAACAGCTGCGAGGCGACGAGGGTACGCGCGGCTTCACCACCATGTTCCACGATTGGATCGAGCGCTCAGGCCGCCGCAATCAAAGGGACTGACTTTGCTCTCGGGTGGTCTTTTTTGGGAAGTTCCAGCGCTGGCACCAGGGAACTCGTAAACGCCAGGGAGGATCGATCGCTGGAACATCGATTCGGGACCCGGTCGGTTGTGAGAAGGGCTGTTTCCGCCAGGAATCCGGCGGCAAACGTGGATCGCCGGACCCTGGCGCGTTTCTCGTTACTAATGCGGTCCGACAGCCGCGGTGTTCATTGAAAGAGGATTTACATCGCAGCACGTCACTGGGGCTAACACATGGAATTCGCCTGCATCATCTCCACGGAAGCCCGAGGCTCACGAAGTCGGAAAAGCCACTCATTTCACTTTCGCGAAACGATAATCAGGAAAGT
>JBDTPR010000532.1:0-5052 GCA_039932635.1 Candidatus Solibacter sp. | reverse complement strand
TCGCGACACCAGTTCAAGGCCTTTCCACGCGTTTGAACGAGATGGGCGGCGAACTGCGAACCGTGACCCAGGCAGTTCAGGATCTGACCCAGTTGATGGCCCGCCTGCAGGCTCAATTGACCGATATCAATGCGTCGATCAAAGTGATGCAGGCTCCCCCGGCGGCTCCCCCGGCGCAGCCCGGCCAACCCGGCCAGGCCGCCCCCAACGAAGCGCCCCCCATGTCCGCAACCAAGATGTACGATGCGGCATTGGGCGACTATCGCAGCGGGAAGTACGAGTTGGCGGTTCAGGAGTTCTCGGATTACCTCAAGTATTATGGCAATACCGATCTTGCGCCCAACGCGCAGTTTTATGTGGCGATGATCCATTTTGTCCAGGGTGGCTACGAGTCCGCGGTAAAGGAATTCGATATGGTGCTGGAAAAATACCCGGACAACAACAAGACATCGGAAGCGCTGCTCTATAAGGGCCGGGCGCTGGTCAAAATGCCGGGACACAAGACCGAAGGCGCCAACGAGTTCCTGGAAGTAATCCAACGTTTCCCCAAGAGCGATCAAGCGGTTCAGGCGTGCACGGAGCGCAAGGCGCTGGGCCTGAACTGCCCGTCGTCCGCCGCGCCGCCGCGCAGCACTCCTCCCTCCAAGCGCAAGAAGTGAGCCGATGGACCCGCTCACCACGGTTGAAGCGCTCGCCAAACTGATCGATCACCCGCTGGTCCGGCCGGAACTCACCGATGAGCAGGTGATCGAAGGCCTGGAGACCGCCAAACGGTACAACATCGCTTGCGCCAGCGTGCGTCCCTGCGATATCGATCTGGCGGTGCGTACCCTGCAGGGCAGCAGCGTGAAGGCAGGCGCCGTATGCGGCTTCCCGCACGGCTCCCAGAATACCGCGACCAAGCTGTACGAGGCCCGCGATCTGTTGCGGCGCGGGGCGCGGGAAATCGACATGGTGATCGCCATCTCGAAGCTGCTTTCGCGGGAGTTCCAACACGTCCAGATGGAACTGCTGCAGGTTTCCGAGATGTGCCATAAGGAAGGCGCGCTGCTCAAGGTCATCCTGGAGAATGCCTACCTGACGGACGAGCTGAAGATCATCGCTTGCCGCTGTTGCGAGCGCGCGGAGGTGGACTTCGTCAAGACCTCGACCGGCTTTGCCGACTCCGGCTATACCCTCGCGGACATCGCGCTGATGCGCAAGTATCTGCCGGAAGAGATCGGCATCAAGGCGGCCGGCGGGATACGCACGCTGGACCAGGCACTGGAAGTCTATGAGGCGGGCTGCACGCGAATCGGCACCACCTCGACGGCGGCGATTCTGGACGAAATGAAGTCCCGGCTAACCCCTCCGCCTACTACGTAGGGCACCCGCATAGGGCAGCACTTAGGACTGGTCTTGAGTCAATCCGGGAACCCGCCGAAGCCGTGGTATCCTGTGTATTCCTTACGATCCAATGGCGCAGACCAGGTCGCTTCCCCGCATATGCATCGCGTTGGGACTGCCAGATGTTCCAACACTCCTCGAGCACGCGCGACGCGAAGCCGAGGCAGGCGAAGTCTTCCTAGAATTTCGCCTCGATTACCTGAGTAGCCCCTGCAAGGGCGCTGAGGCGATTCCCAAATTTCTCGAACAGTACCCTGACTGTATTCTGCTGGCCACGTGCCGCAGGCACCAGAACCACGGGAAGTTCAACGGCAGCATCGAAGAGCAACTCGCGGTGCTGGACCTGGCGGTGCGCAATGGCGCGCACGCCATCGATATCGAAATCGAAACGGCAGAGGTGGCGCAGGACAAGCTGGGCGGGTTCCGCGGCCGCACCTTCGTGATCGTTTCGTACCACAATTTTGAAGCTACTCCGCCCATGGACACAGTGGTCAACCGTGTCATGAAGGTGCAGGCCGACGCGTACAAGATCGTCACGACGGCGCGCAAGCCCAGCGACAATGTGCGCGTGCTGGCCGCCGCCAAGGCGCTGCCCAAACACAAACTGATCGTGTTGGCGATGGGCGAACTCGGGTTCCCGACGCGCGTGCTCTCGCCGGTGTTCGGCGGCGTGTATACTTACGCCGCGCCCATGTATGCCGATGGTACGGCGGCCGGACAGGTAGGCTCGCGCTTCCTGCGGCACCTGTACCGCGTGGAAAAGCTCGGCAAGACAGCCAAGATATACGGGGTGATTGCGGACCCAATCCGGCACTCGATTTCGCCCGCGGTGCACAATCGAGCCTTCCAATCGAAGCGTGTGGATGCGGTGTACCTGCCGTTCCTGGTGTCGCCGGCGTGCCTGCGCGATTTCTTTTCGCTGGCGGCGAAACTGCCGCTCTCGGGCTTCAGCGTCACCATTCCGCACAAGCAGAAAATCATTCGCTACCTGGATGCCGTGGAACCGCTGGCCAAGCGCATTGGCGCGGTCAATACGGTGTGGCGGAAGGCGGGCAAGTGGCGCGGCACCAATACCGATGCGGCGGGCGTTACTGGGCCGCTTTCGCGGCTGCTCAAGATTGCCAACTCGAGCGTGCTGATCGTCGGCAACGGCGGGGCGGCGCGGAGCGCGGCTTGCGCGCTGGCCGATGCCGGCGCGAAGATTTCGCTGGTGGGGCGGAATCCCGACCGCGTCCGCGCGTTGGCCAAGGTGTGCGGTGCTGAATCCCTGCTCAAAGAGCAGGCGGAAGCGCGCCACTTCGATGCCGTGGTGCATGCCACGCCGCTCGGCATGTTCCCACACGTGAACGAGTGCTTCTTCGAGGACAAGATCCCCGCGGAGATCGTGTTCGACATGGTGTACAATCCGCTGGAGACGGTGCTGGTCAAGCACGCGCGGGAGCAGGGCAAGACGGTAGTGCCCGGGTTGGAGATGTTCATCGAGCAGGCTGTACGGCAGTTCGAAATCTGGACGGGCGAAACCGCGCCGCGCAATGTGATGCAGAAGGCAGCGCTCGAGGCATTGAGCGGCAACGGACTCCACCCGCCTCCGGCGCAGAGGTGAAGGATGAAGCTGACCCGACGTAAACTCGCCGCTACCCTGGTATCGGCGACCGCTCTGTCCGCGCAGCAAACGCAGCCCCCGCCGCCTGCCGCGCCGGACGATCTGCTGCAAATCGCGCGCGACCGCCTGAAGGCGAACGCCGCCGCGCTGTCTGCAGTTCCCCTTCCCATGGGCACGGAACCGGCCTTCCAATTCAAGGCCTAAGGAGCATTGCATGGCCTCGATCGGCATCGACACCTTTTTCGCCACGCTGGCTGAGCTGAATGCTGCCCTGAAGGCTAAGGAATTCTCGGCCGAGGACCTGGCCCGCGCCGTTTCCGAACGCCTGCAACAGCTCGGTCCGCGGTATAACGCGCTGGCGCTGGGCTTGCATCAGGAGGCGCTGCGGCAGGCCAAGGAAGTCGATAAGGATCTGAAGCGGGAGCGCTATCGCGGGCTGCTGCAAGGCGTGCCGTATGGTGTGAAAGACCTGCTGGCGTACGCCGGACAGCCCACCACCTGGGGCGCCAAGCCCTATGCGGCGCAGGTCTTCAAGTACAACGCTACGGTGATCGACAAGCTCGCGGGGCTAGGTGCGGTGCTGGCCGGCAAACTCTCCATGGTGGAGCTTGCGGGCGGCGGCGGATACCGGCTGCCCTCGGCGTCGCTCACGGGGCCGGGACTGAATCCGTGGGATCGTACACGGTGGTCGGGCGGGTCGTCGAGCGGATCGGCCGCGGCGGTGGCGGCGGGGCTGGTGCCGTTCGCGATCGGGTCGGAGACTTCGGGGTCCATCGTGACGCCGGCGTCATATTGCGGGGTCACGGCGCTGCGCCCCACGTACGGGCTGGTGAGCCGGTACGGCGCGATGGCGCTCTCCTGGACATTGGACAAATTGGGTCCGTTTGCGCGTTCTGCCGCGGACTGCGGCGTGATCCTGCAGGCCATCGCGGGCAAGGACTCGAAGGACCCAGGGTCGGCAGGCAAAAGCTTTTACTACACGCCGGAATACGCCCGTCCGATGAAGGACCTGAAGGTGGGCTACGCGCCCTCGGACTTTGCCGAGTGGGCGGAGCCGGCGACGCGGCCGGCGTTCGATGCGGCGATCGCGGTGCTCCGCGCGGCGGGCGTGCAGCTTGTAGAGACAAAACTCCCGGATTACCCCTATGGAGCCGCGCTTTCCACCATTCTGGCGGGCGAAATGGGTTCGATTTTCGAGCCCCTGATCGCCAGCGGCAAGGTGGACGAGCTGGCCGATAAGCCCCAGATCGCGGGGCTGAAGGCGAGCTTGGAACTGCCCGCCAAGGATTACCTGAAGGCGATGCGCCTGCGCCGCGTGATGCAGGATGCGGTGATCCGGATGTTCGGAAGTGTGGACATTCTGTTGGCGCCGGGAAGGGCGGGGATCGCGACCAAGATCGATCAGCCGCTCGACCGGGGCGCGGGCGGCACGCCGCCGAAAGATCCGGGCTTCCGCGCGATCATCCCGATGGGCAATCTCGTAGGGCTTCCCGCGCTGGTGCTTCCCTGCGGCTTCGCGGAAGGAATGCCGGTGGCGCTTCAGTTGGTTGGTTCGCCGTACTCGGAGAATACGCTGCTGGCGGTGGGGCGCGACTTCCAGACGCGCACAGACTGGCACAAGCGCCGTCCACCAACTTCCTGAGCCTATGTCCGCCGCCAAGGTCGATGCCAAACGGTGGTACGTACGCGGTCGCGTGCAGGGCGTCGGGTATCGCAATTTCGCGCAGCGGGCGGCGACGGAGCTTGGGCTTACGGGGTACGCCAAAAATCTCGACGACGGACGGGTGGAAGTGTATGCGGTGGGGCCGGTAGACAAGCTGTCCCAAATGGCGGGTGCGCTGTACCGCGGTCCGCGCTGGAGCGACGTGCGCGGGGTGGAAGAGCAGGAGGCGGCGGTGCAGGAGTATGGTGGGTTCCGAATCACGTAGGCGCCTGGCCGCGGTCGCGCTGCTGGTGGCGGTGGTGGCGGGCTACTACTGGAAGCTGACGCTCACACGGCAGTTCGAGTGGATGACCGGACCCGACCTCGCCGAGCAAGTGCTGCCGTGGTTCCAGGTGCAGGC
>JBDTPR010000531.1:0-5065 GCA_039932635.1 Candidatus Solibacter sp. | reverse complement strand
TTATTGCATGTGACGAAGATGCCGGCGGCGTCGGAGATCACGTTGCCCTGCGGATCGGTGGCGAGCGCGGTCGTGGTGTTGCCGCGCCGGCAGTCGCCGCCGATCTCCGGATCGGTGCCGGCCTGGTCCGGATCGTAGCCGCAGCCCCAGCGCCAGTCGGACATGTCGGACGCGCCGGCCAGCCGCTCGGCAGCGTTGCGCGCGAAGAAATTGGCGCAGCGTTGCTGCACGTGAATGATTGGGAAATCGACGCGCGATAGATTATGCGAGGTGGTCGCGCGGACGATAAGCATGAGCCCGCCCGCCTCGCAGCTTGGCGCGTCGCAGATGCCCGAGAACTTCACCGGTGCCGGCGAGTCGGTGGAGAACGTGTAGAGCCCGGTCGCCGGGTCTATGTCCATCAGGACCAGCGCGAGTTTGAGCTTGGCGCCCTTGAACCCGCGCGCGGCGTTCTGCTCGTACGTCGTGAAGATGAGTTGGTCGGCGTTGTACAGGTGGATGGTGACGTCGGCGATCCGGTCGACGCCCTGCTCGCTGCGCGCCTGGACCTGCTGGATGTCCTGGGCGTCGATGCGCGCGAGGTAGTCGTTGCCGTTGTACTGGTTGCCGCCTTCGCCCGTTGAGAAATTATGAGTGCTGCAGCGGAAGAAAGAGCCGTCCGCGAACTGGTACGTAGCAAGCAGCACCGGCTGATACCCGAGTTCTTTCGAGGCGATGATGGAGGTTAAAGCCATGCCTGCCCTTGCTCAATTCGTGATTGAAAAGCGTTGCCCCGAGCACATGGGACACCTGATCGAATAAGCCGCCACACGCCAGCCGCCCGCGCCGGGCCCCCACCACAACGGCACCGCCGTCGCGGAGCGCACACCGGGCTTCCCTGCGCCAAAAAACCGCCATTCCGCCGCTGCCGGGCTGCCGTCAATTTGTCTCCAGTATCCGAAGCGTCATGCTGCTCTGATTTGGGCCGTTGTGGACGATCTCTAAAACGTCCATGTCGTAGCGGCACTTCGGATAATCCGTGCCGTCGTCGGGATCGGTGAAGGTCCAGAGTCCGTACCGCCCCCAGTTATTCCGAAAGTGCGTTTCGCGCGTGGCCAGGTCCGCGTCGGTGAGGTTCGGATAGGTCAGCTCCCAACCGAGCAGCGCGCGGGACGGAAAGGTTGCGCCCATGCTGCCGGAGAACCACGTCCAGGCGTACTGCATGCCGGTCGGGTTGGTGTTGATCATGACGTCGAAGCGCCGCGTCTGCACGTAGGGCAGCATCGCGCGGGCGCCGCTCGCCAGGGCAGGGAAGGCGGCGCCCAGCGCGCCGGCGGTCTGGCCGGGGTTTTTGGTTTGCCGGGCGCGCAACGTAAAGCTGTAGAGCGTGGGCGTGTCCGGTTCCTCGCGCGCGCTGAAGGTGTCGTCCTCGAAGACCAGCCCCGCGTAAGTGATCGCGCCGAGCGTGAAGGTCCAGGTGCTATCGTAGGAGCCTTTCTGGCTGGCGTGGAATGCGCGGAAGGCCGCGGTTTCGGTTTTCGAGACGCGCGTGTAAGGCAGCACGAAGCGAGTCAGCGGCGGCCGTTTCTTCACGCGTTGTTCGGTGGCGTCCATCGCGATCGCCACGTCGGTGAGGAATTCGACGCGCCGGGTTACTGGTACCAGACACTGGACGGAGCCGCGGACCGTGGGAAGGCTACCGGCCATATATTCCCCTCGATTCGCCTTGACAATATAACGTCATTGTGTCAATATAGAAGAGTAGCCGGTAGCCAACCGCGCTGGAGAAAACTAAATGCCCACAACGAAAGAACTCGATGCCCGCATCGGACATATCATCACCGCGATGGAGGCCATGCAATTGAACGTTCAGGCGCATGACGCGCAGATTGACGCGCTGATCACTATTTCCGAGGAGAACGCGCAGAACTGGAAAAACCTTGGAAAGCAATGGCAGGCGTATCTCAATACGCTGCCGCGCCAGTAGACCTCCGCAGTCGGCGCTTCTCCGCGCGGGTGGAGCGTCCGGTTGGCAACCGGGTGGGGCTACGCAACGCCCCATTAAGGATTTGAAATGCGAAACCTTCTGACTGAAGCAGCGCGCGCAATGAACCGGGCGCGCAAAACCACCACGAACGCAGGGCGCCCCCGGTCCGCCGCGCCGCGGTGCCCCTGCGGGTTGATGACGCTCAAACGCGCGCAGACGCGGGGAAGGTCCAGCAAACACGAGCCGTCGTGTTCGTTCGCTGCCGCGTAACTCCGTTGATTGCGTCACATAGTCCTCAGAGTTTCTTGCAAGCCGGTGGCTTTGCCCGTCTGGAGCGCGTGAGATACGGCGTCCGCGACCAGGTGCGAATTCTCGTTGAATGAACGAGAGTCCATCGTGGAGACGTTGACGGTGACCGCGGCCGGCGTGGCGCCGCCGCCGAAATCGCTATCGGTGCGGCCTGGGACAGTGACGCCCCGCCGATAGTCGAAGAAGCCCTGAGATACCTGAGGGAAGGGAGAAAGGCCCGAGCCGCGCGGCGCGCCGAAGCGGTCGAAGTCTGCATAAGCCCCGCCGGTGGTCATGCTGGCGTTGATCGCCACGGGCGCCATGTACTGCGAGGTTTTCAGCGTCTCGCCGATTTCCGCCTGCCGCTTAGCGTGCGAGTCGCCGAGTACGCTCGCGATTACGCCGGTCGCCATCGCCGCCGCCATGACGAAGGGCTGCTGTGGGCCCGGGATCATGGAAGCCGCTCCCAGGATCGCGCTGGTACCCTGCAATGCGCCCTGTGCGCCGCCTTTTTTGAAGCCGGAGTATGCCGCGAATCCGGCGCCTACAGCCGCCGCGCCATAGGCGAGGCCCTGACCCACGCCGATACCCTTGCCGCCGCCACCACCGCCGCCCCCTGAGCTACCTGGGTCTATCGTGGTGGTGCCGCCGCCGTCTCCGTTGAATTCCGGCGTACCCTGCCCGGCGGTTGCCATGAGTGGCGAGTTGTAGGTCGAGCTGCTGTCGCCGCCGCCGGGCATGCCGGCGAATAGCGCGGCGCCGGCGAACGTCCCGGAGATGGCGCTACCGATTCCACCTATCCCACTGCGCGCGCCGCCTGCGCCGCCGGAGCCGGCGCCAGAACCCGCGCCAGAGCCTGCGAGCTTCACGGCCGCCGCGCTCAGATCGACCCCGGCCTGCGTCAGTGTGACGCCCGCCGTTTTCATCGGGTCCGGACCGAAGGGAGTGCCTTCGAGCAGCTTGCCCATCGTGGTACCGGCGCCAGCGTGCAGCTTGTCGGTGATCGACTTGCCAGTGGGCGATTCGATCGCCATGCGCCCGATGTTGGTTAGTACCTTGCCCTCGATGTTTTCGAGCTGACCCTTGATGTAGCCAGCCGCGCCGCCGTGCTGCACGGCCATGACGAGGCCGACAGCCATCGAGACGGTTTCCTCTTTCTGCTGGCGTTTGATATCGAGCACGCGCGTCTGGAAGTCGATGTCGAGATCTCCGATCTCGCGCACGTATTCAAGGCGGGCTTTGTCGATGTCGAGAATATCGGAGTGCGATTCTTTGAGCTGCAGTTCCTGGTTGGCGGCATCCTTGCGGAGCGCGATCTGCTGCCGCAACACGGTCAGCTCGTCGTCAGTCGAGCCGGCCGCCAGTAAGCGGCCTTTGCGCCCGGCCGTCTCGCGGATCGTGCCGGCTTCGGTGTTGACGCGGCCCAGTTCCGCCGAGTTGTAGACGCCGACAGCCTCTTTCTGGTTCTTGTAGATGTCGTTGGCACTGTCGCTGTCGTCGAAGCCGGAACGGGTCAGCCTGTGCGGAGTCTTGCCGTCCGGCTTGAATGCGCCACTGTATCCGGTGCCTTCGCCGCCGCGCAGTTGTTTGTCGACGAAGCCCATGAATTCTTTGCCTGAGACTTCCGCCAGCCTCGCCTGCATGAATGAAGCGCCGGCGGCTTTGTCCTGCGGTTGCAGCGCGGAGAATTTCTCTAGCAACGCGGCGCTGGGGCTTTGAGCGCCCTGGCGCAAGCTGTTGAGCGATTGTTCGGACTGGGCCCGGGCTGCGGCGCGGGCGACTGTCGCCTTCGTCTCCGCCTCGATCCCGGCGATGACCTGTTTCTGCTCCGCGATCCTATCGAGAGTTGGCTGATTCTCGTAAAGCGCGACACCGGTTTTAAGACCGCCTTGGAGCCTGGATAATTCTTTCCTGGCGTCGGACAGTCTGCCCGCGTCGGTGCCCGTAGTCATCGCCGCCCGGACCGCCGCGTCGTTAGCCTTAATCCCCGCAATCTGAGAGCCATGGCCGCCTCGGGACATGCTCGCCCCATAGCCCCATCCTCTCGTCTCGCCCATCTCGCCGTCGGCCGCGGTCGGCGTCCCACCGAACATGCCTTGGACGGCGGCGTCAGTCGCCGCTTCCCATAGGCCTTTGGCCTGCAGTGCGATTTGGATTGTGCCCACGGCGGGAATTGCCATTGATTGTTTTAGCGCCTCCCACCGGAGATGCAGGAGTCGAATTTGATCGTCATAGGCGGCGAGTTTTTCTATTCCCTCTTTGCTGATAACGATGCCGGTCGCCCTGACCGCCTCTTGTAATGCATCCAGGTTTCCGGCCAGGGGAAGCAGCTCCAGGCCGCCGCGTCCAAGCATCGTAATAGCCAGCCGGTCCCTATCCATCGCGTTGCCGACCTTGCCCAGCTTTTCGAGGATTTCCGGCAGTAACTCTCCCATCGGGCGCAGCGCGGCGTCGGCCCCGATGCCGAGTTCGCGCATTGCCTTCTTTTGTTCCTTGCCTTCCTCTGTCGCGTCCGAAAGCCCTTTGCTCAGGGACCGCATCGCCGTTGTCAGCGTGCCGGCATTGACGCCGGCCAAGTCGGCGGCACGGGAGAATAGCTGCGTCTCTGTGGTTGAGAGCCCGGTCCGGATCGCAGTATTTTGTATCTGCTCGGCGTAGGCCCCAAGTTCGATCGTGGTTTTGACGAGGGCCGCGCCGGCGATCGCGGCGGCCGTCGCCACGCCCACGGCCGCGATCCCGACCATGCCGTACTGCAATGCGAATTTCTCGGCCGCGTCGCCAGCAGCGCCCAGCGGGTTAGTAATGAAATTC
>JBDTPR010000530.1:0-5078 GCA_039932635.1 Candidatus Solibacter sp. | reverse complement strand
GAACATCGGCTTCAAACTGCAGCCGGGCCGCGAGAAGTTCGCGGGACCGGGACATTGGAACGACCCCGACATGCTCGAAGTGGGCAACGGCGGCATGACCGATACCGAGTACGAGACGCACATGAGCCTGTGGAGTCTGCTGGCATCTCCGCTGCTGGCCGGCAACGATATCCGCGACATGAAGCCGTCCATCGCCAATATCCTGATGAATAAAGAAGTGATCGCGGTGGATCAGGACAAGCTCGGCAAGCAGGGCGTGCGCGTGTCGCAGGACGGCACGGTGGAAGTGTGGGCGAAGCCTCTGGCCGATGGCGGGCACGCGGTGGGATTGTTCAATCGCGGACCGGCGGCGGCGAAGGTGACGGCCAAGTGGAGCGACATCGGCGTGAAGGGCTCGCACAAGGTGCGCGATCTATGGAAGCACGCGGACATCGGCAAGATCGACGCCGAGTACGCCGTCGAAGTGCCTTCGCACGGCGTAGTGATGGTGAAGATCGCGAAGTAGCGACGGTTCTCAGATGCCGCGACCCCAAGCAGAGCCGCGACCGTGAGGGAGCGGTCAGCATACGGCGGCACAAGGCAAGTTAGCAACCACTTCCGCACGGTCGCGGCGCTGCTGGGGGCTTACCCCAAGTAGCGCTGCAGGTCGTCGTTGCGGTAGCCGTGGGCGTAGGCGGTGTCGCTCGATATCTTGTTGGCGCGCACCAGGTCGGCCAGCGCCTGCTCCATCGTGATCATGCCATCGGCCTTGCCGACGGAGATCTGCGAGCGCAACTGGTGGTCGTCGCCTTTGCGAATCAGGGCGCGCACGGCATCGGTGGCGAGCATGATTTCGACGGCGGGCCAGCGGCTTGTGCCATCGATTCCGGGCACGAGCTGCTGCGCCACCACGGCCGCCAGGGCGAGCGAAAGTTGCTGGCGGATCTGCGGCTGATTCCCGGCGGGGAAAGAATCCAGAATCCGCGACATCGATTGGATGGTGTCGTTGGTGTGCAGCGTGGAGAAGATCAGGTGGCCGGTCTCCGCGGCGGTGAGCGCGGTGGCGATGGTCTCGGCGTCGCGCATCTCGCCCACCAGGATGACGTCGGGCGTCTGGCGCATGATGCTGCGCAGGGTGACGGCGAAATCCGGAGTATCGCGACCCACTTCAATCTGTTCGATGATGGCGCTGCGATTGGCGTGCTGGTATTCCACCGGGTCTTCAATGGTGACGATGTGGGCGGCGCGCTTGGTGTTGACGATATCGAGCAGCGCGGCGAGTGTGGAACTCTTGCCGCAGCCGGTCGGTCCGGTTACCAGGACGAGTCCCTGGCGGCGCTCGGCGAGTTTGGCCAGGTGAAGTGGCAGGTGCAGGGATTCGAGCGAGGGTATTTTGGTGGGCAGCAGGCGTATGCTGGCGGCGAGCGTACCGCGCTGGTGGTGGATGTTGATGCGGAAGCGTCCCAGGTTCTCGCGCATGAAACTCAGGTCCACGCTCTTGCGCTTCTGCAGTTCTTCGAGCTGCCCGGGTTCGAGGAGCGGGAGGATCAGGCTGCGCACGTCTTCCGCTTCGAGCACCGCGCCGCCCGCCGGGGTCAGCGAGCCTGTTACGCGCAGCATGGCGGGGGCGCCGGCAATGAGCAGCACGTCAGACGCTCCCCGAGCGTTGGCCGAGGTGAGGAGCTGGTCCAGCGACGGGGTGGATTGCACACCGCGAAAGCCCGCGTATTTCTGGCCCGGCGCGGCGCGGTTCAGCTCGGCTACAATTTTCGATAGTTCGTTATCGTATTCGCTCATGTAAAGTCCATGCCCTGGTTTGTGCAGGTGATATGCCTAAGATACTGATATTTTCCGACATCCACAATGACTGGAAGACGCTGGAGCGCATTCTCTCCGTGGAAGCAGATTACTACATTTCGGCCGGCGACCAAGGCACGTGGGGCCGCGGACTGGACCGGGCCGGTCAAATACTACGGACCCGCGGCGACAAGGTGTGGGTACTGCCGGGCAATCACGAGACCGCGGGACAAATTACCGCCCTCTGCGAGCAGTACGGCTTGAACGCGCTGCACCGCCGCTATTTCAAGGTAGGCGAGTGGCATGTCGCAGGGCTCGGGTATTCGAGCCCGACGCCGTTCGATACGCCCGGAGAGTACACCGAGACTCAACTCGGCACCTATCTGGAGCCCTTCGCGCCGCTCCACCCGCTCGTGCTGGTTTGCCATGCGCCGCCGCAGGGCACGGCGCTGGACCGCGTGAGACCCGGCCTGCATGCGGGATCGACCGCAGTGCGCGAATTCATCGATCGGTATCAGCCCTTACATTTCTTCTGCGGCCACATACACGAGGCGGAGGGCGTCTCGATCGAGATGGGCAAGACGCGGGCGCACAACGTCGGCAAGAAACCGTCTTTGTTAGAATTGAGTGAAACCCCATGACATTAGACGAATTAGACCGTCAGTATCAACCCTTGCGCGACCAGGCCCTGGCCGTGCGGAGGTATCTTTGACGCTCCCACACAAAGGAAAAAGTTAGCCGAAAGCGAAGAGCAGATCTCGGCTCCGGATTTCTGGAACCAGCCCGAGAAGAGCCAGAAATTAATGCAGTCGCGCAAGCGCCTGGAAGAGGCCCTGTCCAACGACGACCGCATACGCAGTATGACGGACGACCTGGACACGATGTTCGAATTGGCGCGCGAAGGCGAAGCCATGACGGATGACATCGAACGCGATTTGAAGCCGTACTCCGAGTTTCTGGAGAAGCTGGAAACCGCGATGCTGCTGAGCGGACCAAACGACGCGCGTTCGGCGATCATGACAATTCACCCGGGAGCGGGCGGCACGGAAAGCCAGGACTGGGCCGAGATGCTGCTGCGCATGTACCTGCGCTGGGCGGAGCGGATGGGCTTCCCGACGGTGATGACCGACCGTCTGGAAGGCGAGGGCGCGGGCATTAAGAGCGCGACCTTCGAAGTCAACGGCGAGAACGCGTACGGGCTGCTGCAATCGGAAATCGGTGTGCATCGCCTGGTACGTATCTCGCCGTTCGACGCCAATGCGCGGCGGCACACTTCGTTCGCCAGCGTGTTCGTCTTCCCGCAGGTGGACGACGAAATCAAGATCGACATTCAGGATAAGGACCTGCGCATCGACACCTTCCGCGCATCGGGCGCGGGCGGGCAGCACGTCAATATGACGGACTCCGCGGTGCGCATCACGCACTTTCCGACGGGGATCGTGGTGCAGTGCCAGAACGAGCGGTCGCAGCACAAGAATCGCGCCACAGCCATGAAGCAGCTGCGCGCGCGGATGTACGAATTCGAGTTGGACAAGAAAAAGGCGGAGACGCGCGAGACCGAAGACAATAAGTTGCAGATCAACTTCGGCAGCCAGGTTCGCAACTATGTGCTGGCGCCCTACCAACTGGTGAAGGATCTGCGCAGCAAGTTGGCGATCGGCGATCCGTCACGCGTGCTGGATGGCGATCTGGATGCGCTGATGCATGCGTTCCTGGTGTGGCGGAAGACGGGCAAGATCGCGGGCGACGATAAGGACGAGACGCCGGAGTGAGCGCGGAGATAGAGCGCGCGGCAGCGTTAATTCGCGCGGGGCGACTGGTGGCGTTCCCCACGGAGACGGTGTATGGGTTGGGCGCCAACGCGCTGGATGCGGAAGCGGTGGCGCGAATCTTCGCGGCCAAAGGACGTCCGCGGACGAGTCCCCTGATCGTGCACGTGGATTCGGTGGAGATGGCACGCGGGCTGGCATGGGTCTGGCCGGCTGCGGCGGAGACGCTGGCGCAGCGGTACTGGCCTGGTCCGCTGACTCTGGTGGTGACGAAACGAACCCAAATTCCCGACATCGTGACAGCGGGTTTGGGCACGGTGGGGCTGCGCATGCCGGCGCACCCGATGGCACTGGAATTGATTCGCACGGCGGGGGTCCCGATCGCGGCGCCGAGCGCCAACCGGTTCACCGAACTCTCGCCCACGGCGGCCGCGCACATCCCCGAGGAACTGGCCGATTACACGCTGGACGGCGGCCCGGCGCGGGTGGGGATTGAATCGACCGTGCTTTCGCTGGTGGAGGCGCCGCTGCTGCTGCGTCCAGGAGTGATCGCGGTGACGGAGTTGGAGGCGCTGATCGGACCGATCGGGTGCGCCGAGACTGCGATGGAAGGCGGGCACGCATCGCCGGGAATGCATGTGCGGCATTATCGCCCGGCCACCCCGTTGTACCTGGATACGGCGGTGCGGCCGGGTAAGGGCGCGGTATTGCGGTTGGGACTGGAGATGCCCGGCGACCCGGCGGGATACGCGTCGGCGCTGTACCTGACGCTGCACCGGCTGGATGGCGAGGGGTTGGACTGGATCGCGATCGAGGCGCCTCCGGATACGGCGGAATGGGCGGGCGTACTGGACCGCTTGCGGCGCGCGGCGGCCTAGTTGACCCATTCGCCGCTGGCCGTCTTGGGTGATACGGGAGCCTGCGACCGCCTGGGGGCAATGTGACGGAACGAAGCCAATTTCGGGGTCGCGGAAACGCCGATCCGGTGTTTCTGGACCTTCTTTAAACTGCTGAGGGCCTTGGCGTAGCGCCGTTCGAGCACGGGCACACGCCGCCTGGCGGTATCGAGCATATCGTTGAGACTGTGCTGATCCGGATCGTAAGAGTAGGCTCCCAGGAATTCGAGGGCTCGGTTGCGCAGCCAGGTGTCGTAGACCATGGTGTCTACGAGGCTCTGTTCTATGGGGCCCTCGGGGGCGAATTGGTGGTAATAGGCCTCGGCAAGCTCGCGATAATCGACGGGCATTTCGAGGTAGTATGCGTTCTCCATGCCCGTAATCTAGCTGCCGTAATTCGGGCTGAGATGGCGAACTCCGCTAACCCATTGATGGCGCGGCGCAAATATTCCGGATGTTCACGCAATAGGGCGGTGCATCCACCACGATGCAGAATATAGCTGGGCCGGAGCTCAGCAGGTTTTTCGGGATCGACGAGCGGCGAATTCTGCCGTTGAGTTCGATCATCAGGATTTTGTCGATGGCCGTTCCGACCGCGAAACGTTCGGCTTCGTCATCCACCATACTCAAATTCTAT
>JBDTPR010000529.1:0-5092 GCA_039932635.1 Candidatus Solibacter sp. | reverse complement strand
GGCCCGACCACAGCACCTGACAGCCCGGGCATTCTCCCAAGTGTTGATCGACGGCCACGGCATCGCCGCCCGCCAGGTCGCCCCCGGCGTGCAGCGCGACCCTCTCTTCCCATTCCGCGCAATTCATAAATTCCCCCCGAAATACCGGGCGACAAAGCCCTTCACCTTCACCCGCGCCTTGGAAACCTGCGAGCGCACCGTCGCCTCGCTGGAACCGAGGGCTCGCGCCACGTCCTCGGTGGAAAGCCCTTCGAGATCGCGCAGCACCAGCGCGGCCCGCTCCTTTTCCGGCAGCATGCGCAGGCTCAACTGCAACGCCCTGCCGCGCTCCGTCTCGGCCAACGCCTGGTGCGGATCTCCGTGGGTCGCGACCAGTTGTCCGGCATGGTCCACCGGATCTTCCGGGCGCTTGCGGCGCCGCAGGTCGTGGCAGGCGTTCACCGTGACCCGGTAGAGCCAGCTTGGCAGGACTTCCTCAGCGGTGAGTTTCCCCAGGTTTTTGTACAGCTTGAGGAAGACTTCCTGGGAAACGTCCTGGGCGTCCGCCAGGTTGCCCGCCAGGCGCAACGCCGTAACCAGGACCAGCCGCTCGTACTGACGCATCAGCCGCTCGAACGCTGCCAGATCGCCGGTGCGGGCCAAAGCTAACAGGCCTTCGGAGCCATCGGGCCGGTCCGCCGCGTCGAACCCGATGGTGAGTGCCAGGCTTCTCATTCCTTTCAATAATTAAAACTCACGGACCCCTCAAAACGTGTATAGAGAATTTCGCCACCCCGCTCAGGAGGTGTTACTCTGCAATGTGCCTGAGAACCTGATAGTTTCCGGCGCCGAAATCCGCGAGATGGGTTTGGCGGCGCTCGATCTCGTCGTGGAGTATTTCGAGACGCTGGCCACCGAGCCGGTGATCCGCCCTACCACGTCGGCCGAACTACGCCGTACGCTCGCGGAGCCTTTGCCCGAATCCGGCGCGCCGTTTACGGAGCTGCTGGGCACGGTGCGCGATGTGGTGGCGCACTACAGCAGGCGGAACGGGCATCCGCGATTCTTCGGATATGTGGCGTCGCCCAGCACTCCAGTGGCGGCAATGGGCAGCCTGATCGCCGCGGCCTTCAATATCAATCTGACGGGCTGGCGGTCCGCCCCCGCCGCTGCCGAGATGGAGTTGCTCTGCCTGCGCTGGCTCAGGGAGATGCTGGGCTATCCCTTGGAGAGCGCAGGACTGCTGGTGAGCGGCGGCTCGATGGCGAATTTCGCGGCGCTGGCGGCTGCGCGCTCTGCCAAAGCGCCTGGCAACGTCGTCCGCGAGGGCATGGGCGGCGTGCGTATGCGGCTGTACGCCACCGAAGAGACCCACTTTTCGATCCGCAAGGCGGCCGGGATGCTGGGAATCGGCAGCGATAACGTGCGCAAGGTAGCCGTCGATTCCAATTTGCGCATGGACTCGGCGGCGCTGGAGAGCCTGGTGCGCGAAGACGCCGCGGCGGGGCACCTGCCGTTTTGCGTAGTGGCCAGCGCGGGTACGGCCGGGACGGGCGCGATGGATCCGATCGGCGAGATCGCGGACGTGGCGAAGGCGCACAATCTCTGGCTGCACGTGGACGGAGCGTACGGCGGATTTTCAGCCATAGCGCCCTCGGCGCGCAAGTTTTTCACGCGCATCGGCGAAGCCGATTCGGTGTCGCTCGATCCCCACAAGTGGCTGTATCTGCCGGTGGGCTGCGGCTGCGTACTGTATCGCGACCCGGCCGCCGCGCGCGCCGCGTTTAGCGAGAATGCGGAGTACATCCGCGTGGTGGGTCTGCAGGATGACGAGGCGTTCGCGTTCTGGGATTACGGCCCCGAACTTTCGCGTCCCTTCCGCGCGCTGGATCTATGGCTGCTGCTGAAATCGGTGGGCGTGCGCGCGATTGCCGCTGCCATTGAGGAAAATATCGCGTGCGCCAGGTATTTCGCCGGCCTGGTGGAGGCGAGCGGCGATTTCGAAATGCTGGCGCCGGTGGATCTCTCGATCTTCTGTTTTCGCTACCATCCTGAGGGGTTTGCGGGGGATTTGGATGCGTTGAATGAGCGCATTCTGCTGCGCTTGCAGCATGGCGGGAGCAGCTACCTTTCCAATGCAGCGGTACGCGGGGTTTTTGCGCTGCGCGGGTGCGTGCTCAATTACAGGACCACGCGCCGCGATATGGAAATTCTGCTGGACGATGTGCGGGCTGCGGCACTGATGGAAGCATGGATTGGGCCGCCGATGAACGCCGATAAACGCCGATAAAACACCCATAAAAGCAAGAAGGGCTTTCTTGTCTTATCGGCGTTCATCGGCATTTATCGGCGGCCCAATAGTGTTTTGCGGTTTAGATATCGAGGTTTTTGACGTCCAGCGCGTTTTCTTCGATGAATTTGCGGCGCGATTCCACGTCTTCACCCATCAGGGTGGAGAAGATCTCTTCGCTCTTCACGGCGTCTTCCAGGCGGACCTGGAGGAGCGTTCGCTTCTCGGGATTCATCGTGGTGTCGGCAAGCTGCTCGGCGTTCATTTCGCCGAGACCCTTATAGCGCTGTACGCTGGCGTCCTTCTTGCCCTCGTTTTTGACGTATTCGAGCAGTTCCACCCAATTGGGCTGGGCGTCGCGGTGCTCGTTTTTGACCACTACGAAGGGAGGCTCGTTGAACTTCGAGGTCATTTTCGCAAGTTGGCGGAAGCGACGATACTCGGGCTGCGACATCAGAGCCACGCCAACGCTCCGTTCGGCGCCGGTGGAATCGCGGTAAACCGCGGCCCAGGTGGAGTGCTCTTCATCCTTGCGCAGCTCCGGATTCAGCCCCTTGAGCTTGAGCGCTTCGAAGACCGGTCTGATGTTGGCTTCCACCAGAAAGTCCGCTTTCTGATCGATCTGAAACTGCACGTCGCCCAACACTTCGACGGCGCGCGAATCGCGCAGGCGGCGCTCCACTTTGTGGAACATCAACTGGTATTCGTCCAGGTTCAACAGGAAAGTGCGCAGCTCCTGCCCTTCCATGGTCGATTTGGGCTGGCCATCGCCGTTGGAGTGGATTTCGACCGTCAGGTTTTCGGTCGCGCGGCGCATGATTTCCTTGGTGAATTCCTTCTCGTCCTTGATGTACTTCTCGCTCTTGCCTTTCTTGATGCGGTAGAGCGGCGGCTGGGCGATGTAGACCTTGCCGCGGGTGATCAGCTCGTTCATGTGACGGAAGAAGAAGGTGAGCAGCAGCGTGCGGATGTGCGACCCGTCCACGTCCGCGTCCGTCATGATGATGATTTTGTCGTAGCGCAGTTTAGCGACATCGAAATCGTCTTTGCCGATACCGGTGCCCAACGCGGTGATGAGGCAGCGGATTTCCTCGTGCCCCAGCATCTTGTCGTAGCGCGCCTTCTCCACATTGAGGATTTTGCCCTTCAACGGGAGGATCGCCTGGAAGCGACGTTCGCGGCCCTGCTTGGCGGTGCCGCCGGCGCTGTCGCCCTCGACCAGGAAAATCTCGCAGAGCTTGGGATCTTTCTCCTGGCAATCGGCGAGTTTGCCGGGGAGCCCGCCGGAATCGAGCGCTCCCTTGCGGCGCGTCAGGTCGCGCGCTTTGCGAGCGGCTTCACGCGCCCGCGAGGCTTCAATCGCCTTGCCGACGATTTTGCGGCCCACCGCGGAGTTCTTGTCGAAAAATTCGCCCAGCTTTTCGTTGACGAACTGCGCCATCAAACCCGCGATGTCGCTGTTGAGCTTGCCCTTGGTCTGCCCTTCGAACTGCGGCTGCGGCACCTTCACGCTGACCACCGCGGTCAGACCTTCGCGCACATCGTCGCCGGAGAGATTCTCCTTCACGTCCTTGAAAAGGCCGGCCTGCTGGCCGAAGGCGTTGATCGTACGGGTGAGCGCGGACCGGAAACCGCTGAGGTGCGTGCCGCCATCCACCGTGTTGATGTTGTTGGCGAAGCTGAAGACATTTTCGGAGTAGCCGTCGTTGTACTGCAGGGCCACTTCCATGCCGATCATGCCCTTTTCGCCCATATCGCGTTCCACTTCGAAGTGAATGGGCTTCTCGTGCAGCACACTCTTGCCGCGGTTGAGGTGCTTGATGAATTCGCTGATGCCGCCCTGGTAGATGAACTCCGTCACCTTTTCGGGATCGGTGCGTTCGTCGGTCAGGGTGATTTTAAGGCCCTTGTTGAGGAAGGCCAGTTCGCGCAGGCGCTGCGCCAGGGTGTCGTAGTTGAACACCGAGGCTTCCATGATCGTGGTATCGGGCTTGAACGTGACCCGAGTGCCGGTCTTCTTGCCTGCCTTGCCGGTCTTGGCCAGGGGCGCCTTGGGCTCGCCGCAGGCATATTCCTGGTACCAGGTGAAGCCGCCGTTCCAGATCTCCAGTTCCAGCTGTTCGGAGAGCGCATTGACACAACTGACGCCTACGCCGTGCAGACCGCCGGAGACTTTGTAGCTCTTGGAATCGAACTTGCCGCCGGCATGCAGTTTGGTCATCACCACCTGCGCGGCCGAAACGCCTTCCGACTCCATGATCCCCGTGGGAATGCCACGTCCATCATCGGTTACCGTGACCGAATTGTCGTCGTGGATTATCACGGTGACTTCCGTCGCGTAGCCGCCGAGGGCTTCATCCACGGAGTTATCGACTACTTCGTACACCAGGTGGTGCAGGCCCATCTCGCCGGTCGATCCGATATACATCGCCGGACGCAGACGGACAGCCTCCAACCCTTCCAGTACTTTGATACTACTGGAATCGTAAACATCTCCCCCACCGGGATTCACGTCTTGATTTGCCATAGTTCCTTAACGAAAAAACTTCAGATTCTCATCGGCATGACGACATAGCGGTATTGATCCACAATGCCGTCGCCGGCCGGCCGCAATTCGCCGGCGCTCTTCTGGTCTTTCAACTCGAAGGCCACCTGGTCCTGCGAAATCGCGCGCAGGAAATCCAGCAGGTACTGGGCGTTGAAACCGATTTCGATGTCGGGACCGTTGTACTCACTGCTCACGCTTTCTTCGCTCTCTCCGGTCTCGACGCTGGAAGAGAACACGCGGACTTCGCCGGCCGCAAACTGCACGCGGATGGCGCG
>JBDTPR010000528.1:0-5094 GCA_039932635.1 Candidatus Solibacter sp. | reverse complement strand
CCGGCGGCAGATCGCTTTCGATCTCCGCGTCGATGCCGTTCATAACGCCCCACTTACCGGCGATCGCCTGAGCGGCGGCGCGCAGGTAGTTCTCCCAATCGCCGCGCGCGACAGGTGTCAGGCCCGGCGTCCAGGTGAATTCGCGATGCCCGAAAGACCCACTGGTGACGCGGATTTGCGCATCGCCGCGCGGTTGGAAGGCGACGCGGATGGAGCGCTGGAGCGCCATGGGAAGCACGGGGAGCTGGTGATAGTCGATGTGTTCGCCGATGAGGTTGACGCGCCCAGGGGCCGAGATCATGAAATCCACCGTAGCAGCTTGCGCGCGCGGGTCATTTGCGGTCCCAGAAAAGCGTGCAGGACTCCATCTCCGCCGATTGTTTGTAGAGCGTGGTCAGGCCCCAAGCGTCGATTTCGTCCGAGTCGCAGGAGTAGATGGTGGCGAAGTTGCCCGCCTTCACCTGCCGCTTCACTTCCGCGTCATCAAAAAGATGGAACAAAGCCATTTCGGCGGGCGGCAGGGTGAGCTTGTGCGTATACCAAAGCTCATAGCCGGACGGCGGCGTGCGGTGCGTCAGGAAATAGAGAACCTCGACGGCGAGGACCGGCGCGCCGGGCGGCGTCACCTGATCGATCTTGGTTGCCAGCCTCTGGTAGGGCGCCCAGGTGTCCACGTCGTGACTGCGCTCGTAGAGGGTCTTGGCGAGGCCGAAGACCATCAGGATGGCGAGCAGGGTCAGGGGCCAACGCGAGCGCTGCACTTGGAGGGCGCTGGTGAGGGCGAACAATCCGGCGCCGGCGAGAATGGCCAGGAACGGCACGGTCAACAGGAAGTAGCGCGAGAAGGTGGGATGCGCGCGTGCGACCTCGGCGGCGAGGGCCGCGGCCAGCCAGGCGCACAGATAGAACTCCGCCTTTACGGAAGCGGGCCAGGCGCTGCGCCGCACAAAGAGGAGGCCACCGAGCGCCAGCAGTCCGAGGATTAATGCGGGCGCGTCGCCGAGCCAGGAGCCCAGGACTTCGAGATCGTGCTGAGTGGTTTCGGGCCAGTAGAGGCGGCGGTAGAAGGCGTGATAGCGGAAGATGTTGAACCACGTCTGGCGCGGCCCGGATACGAACAGCCAGAACACGGGGAGGAAGGGCAAAGCCACGCCGACTGTGAACGCCACGAAGTTTTTGCGGCGGCGCCCCGGCTGATAGTACAGCAGCCAAAGCAGCAGGACGGGCGCGGCCGCGGCGGAGAGCAGGGAGGAGCCGGCCGCGATTCCGGCAGCCACGCCGGCGCCCGCCGCATACCGCTTGCGCGAGCGCTCGACGGCGCGAACCGCGAGACAGAAGGCGGACACGAGCCCGAGCAGGCACATGCCGTAGGCCTGCAGAGGACCGTAAGGGAAGACGGCGCCATTCAACCCGATCGCCAGCACCACGGCGATGGCCGCGGGCACACGCCATTGCTCCGCCGGAAAGCGGCGCAGGACGTAATCGGCCATCAGCCAGACGGCGCCGATAGTCGCCAGTGCCGCCAATAGATGGGGCACGCGCCAGGTGTTCCCGAGGAACTTGAGCCAGAACGCATTCCAGTATGCGTTGAGCGGCGTTTGCGGGAAGCAGAAATCGAGGTACGGTGTTTTGCCGGCCCCGATCAGTTGCGCCGCCAACAGGTGATAACCCTCGTCGAGCGTGAAGGCCAGAGTCTGTGAATAGGCCAGGAAAACCGCGGCGTAGAGCGACATCACGCCGCCCAGCCACAGGTAAGGAGGACGGGATTTCACTACCGGGTATTGTGGCACAGAGAGGTTCTTACTCCGCCGGCACGGGCTTGCGGCCCTTCACTTCAGCGCGCAGCATGGTCAGGAGGCGCGCCACGCCGGCTTCCCAATCGGGGTAGAGATCGATGTACTGGAGTTCGTGCTGAATGCTGCGCGGCAGTATGCACTCGTCGAGCCGGACGGGCACCATATAGATTTGGTCCAGGGGTAGTTGGCGCGCGCAATCCAGCGCATAGCGGATTTCCGATTGGAAGCCGCCTTTCTTTCGCACACTACGGCTGGAGAAACACGCCACGAAGAAATCCGAGTTTTCGATGGCGGCTTCAATGGCGCGCGGCCAGTTCTGGCCTGGCAGCAATTTCGTGCAGTCGATCCAGGCGCTGAAGCGGGCGAGATTCAGATCGTCGTACAGACGATTGGCGAGCTCCGCGTCCTCCCTGGCATAGGAGAGGAAGACCTGCGGCAATGTGCGGGGTTCAAAACGGAAGCCGAGCTTGGGGTCGGGCGAGAATACGCCGAGCCCATCGATCTCCACGGTCTTGCCGGCCGCCACGCCACGCCGGACGATTCCCGCGAGTTGCATACAGGTCTGGCAACATTCAGGAACTGCGCTTTCCCCGTTCACGACGGAAGGCAGGGCGTCCGTCCGCACCTTGCCGGAAATATCCCAAACCGGGCAATCGTGTGGTCTCTCCCCGGCGCACGCCGGCGAGGATCTCTTGCACGACGCAATCGAGGCGGTCGGCTGCTTCAGCTTGGGTTCCACCGGATTGCCGGGCCATGATTTTTGCAATTTCACGCTTCTTCATCCCGATTCGACTTTAGCAACGGCAACATCACTGGAACCGAAAGGGCTAGTGGGCGTCTCGCGCAAGCTTTTTCTTTTCAGAGGTTTGACTTTTTGAAATAATGTTGAAGTTGTTGTGAATCGTACATGAAACGATTTTAATTGGGAGTTAAGGCTCGTTTCATGTGAGGTCGGCTATTATGGCTTCCAGACGACAAGTTAGTTCGTCAACCTCCAAGGAGAACTGCACAAATGAAAAAACTGTTTGCTCTGATGCTCGGCATGGCGCTCGCCTTCACCACCGTGGCCGTAACCTTCGCCGAAGACATGCCCAAGAAGGAAGACACCAAGAAGAAGGACACCACCACCAAGAAAAAGGGCAAGAAGAAGGACGACACCGAGAAGAAGGGCGCATAAGCCTTTTCTCACCGTTTTCGCTGGAGGCCGCGTGGCGCGAGCTACGCGGCAAACCGGCAGGTTCCCCGACCCTCCCCTGCAGTTCCCCTCTCCTCTTGTCCTGTTGTAAATATTCCTCTGTCCAGCCTCGATTTTTTTCCGCGACTAAGATGAACCGACTTTAATTGTCCGTTAAGGAGGCGTTCACTTAGCGTCCGCTATGATAGCTTCAACGACGCCCTAAAACGTCTGAGACTCACTAGGAGATTTTGCCATGAAAAAATTGATGACTTTGATGCTCGGCCTTTCGCTCGCAATTGGTTGCGTGGGCGTGTCCTTCGCTGAAGACACCGCCAAACCCAAGAAGGAAAAGAAGGCCAAGACCCCCAAGAAGAAGAAGGACACCACCAAGAAGGGCTAGTCGCCTTTCCGGTATTACTTGGAAATCGCCGGATTGCGCTCCAACGCAATCCGGCACATTATCCCCGAAATTCAGATATCCTCACGAGAGCCAAGTTAGCTACCGCTCCCTTACGGTCGCGGCTCTGATTGATTCCCTCCCTGCTATTAGCGTGTCGCGCCATAATGACTAGGTGCAGCCACCCGTCGCCCTTACCCGCACTACTTCCTATCTGCCGTGGATCATAGCGTTTCTGGAGGGATTCTCCACTCTGGCGGTGGAAGTAATTGCCATCCGGTTGGCGATTCCGGTGGTTGGCTCGAGCATGACGCTCACTGGAGTGATGCTGGGAGTTGTCCTATTCGCACTTAGCGCCGGCTATTGGCGCGGTGGCGCGCTCTCGGCGCGGTGGGACCGCAAGAAGACGCGCACCGTGCTTTCCCGCAATCTGCTGCTGGCAGGGGTACTCTATGGCGCGGTGGCATTTCCGCTCGAGGCCCGGTTGATCGAGCAACTCCTCGACGCCGGGTTGTCGCTTTCCTGGTCCATTGGGATGGCGGCATCGGCGCTGTTCATTGTGCCCATCTACCTGGCATCGCAGACGGTCCCGATGCTGGCCGAGTTGACGAATGACGAGGGCAAGGCGGGCAAGGCATCGGGTAAAGTACTGTTCTTTTCGACGCTAGGCTCCGTGGCTGGGGGGATCGTGACGCCGGTCTGGCTGTTCCCGAGCATCGGAGTGGCGCGATCCGGCTATGTGGTTACCATCCTGTTGGCCACCGCCGCGTGCGTGATGGCGATCGGACAGTCGCGTTTCCTGAGGACGGTTGGCGCGGGCGCGGCGGCGTTGCTTTTGGCGATCGGCGCGTCGATGATCGGCGGGCCGGACCACGACCTTTACCATTTTGACAGCGCCTACCAGACCATCCGCGTGGTGGAAGAGAAGGGCGAACGGGTCATGTTGATGAGCGGAGGCAGATCCTCAGGCATCTTTATCGACAGCGGGGAAACGTCGTTCGCCACGGTCAGGATTGTGACCAACCTGGTGAAGGATACCAAAGCTCGAAACCTGCTGGTAATTGGCGCCGCGGGCTTCAATTTGCCGCGCGATGCCTCGGCGTTTCCGGAGATGGAGCGGGTGGATGCGGTGGATGTGGACCCGGCGGTGAAAGGCATTGCGGAAACCCAATTTCTGAAGCATCCGCTGCCGGCGAAGGTCCACTTTCTCCCGCTCTCGGCGCGATACGCGGCGCGCAAGTTGGGCCACGAAGGGCGGCATTACGAATTCGCTTTCCTGGATGCGTACTTCGGCCGCGGGATCCCGGAAGAGCTGGCGACGGTGGAGTTTTTTCAGGACGTGCGGCGCATCTCGGACCGGGTGGCGGCCAATGTGATTATGGATCGCGACCTGGAATCGGACTTCGCGCGCAATTTGCTGCTTTCGTTTCGAAAGGCGTTCGGACGGGTGTGGGTGATCGACGCCAAGCCCGGCGATGATTACATTTCCAATATGCTGGTGACCAGTTGGGCCGCGCCGGACGCTGTGGAGTGGAATGGCGCCGGGCATTTGTATCGGGACGATAACAATACGGCCGATAGGGATCGCGTTAGATTGATCTGGGATAGCGAGTAGGGTTCGGTGGGGCGGCCGTGAATAATGAGAACGCCAATCAGAGCCGCGACCGTCAGGGAGCGCAATCGTCGGGATAAACCGGCGTGTAGTCGGGGATGAAAGAGCCCCA
>JBDTPR010000527.1:0-5104 GCA_039932635.1 Candidatus Solibacter sp. | reverse complement strand
GCCATCGGACCGGCGGGCGGAGACATACGCGTCGATATCTGTTGGGGCTGAAACGACGGCGGCATGGCTTCGAAGTACAGGTTGTTCGAGGGGTAGCTGGGCAGATCCCAGGCTGCCTGCGTGGCCAGGTCCTGCTGCAAATGCTCCATTTGCTCCATGGCCCGTTCGAAGGTAAATGCTGCCCGGTTGCCCGGACCATAGACGCCCACCACCACGTCGCGCAGGACGCGCAGTTTAGCCATCGCGGTCTTGATTTCGCGGCCTAAATCCCGATGCTCCTCAAATGAGAGTGGTATAAGGTCCTCCGTGCGGGCAGCTTAACAATTTATGGAAGTCCCCGTCAGCCTGGCGCACGAACAGGTACGGCTCTGCGGCCGCATTGTCGCCACAAGTTTAACATAGCCATCCTGTTACAATTTAGGGGATGCCCAACGAAATCTTTGCCGCATTCGATACCACCGAAGGCAAATTCAAAATTAAGCTGTTCCCCGACAAAGCGCCGAACACCGTGGCCAATTTTGTCGGCCTCGCCGACGGCTCCAAAACCGGAAAGCCCTTTTATAACGGCACCACGTTTCACCGCGTGATTCCGGACTTCATGATTCAGGGCGGTTGCCCGCAAGGCACCGGTACCGGGGGGCCCGGTTACAAGTTCGCCGACGAGTTCCATCCGTCGCTGCGTCACACCAAGGCCGGCTACCTATCCATGGCCAACGCCGGTCCCAACACCAACGGCAGTCAGTTCTTTGTCACCGTCGCCGCCACCCCGTGGCTCGATAACAAGCACAGCATCTTCGGCGAAGTGGTGGAAGGCTACGACGTCGTAGAGAAGATCTCCAAGCTGCCGCGCGGCGCGCAGGATCGCCCCGCCAAGGAAGTCAAAATCAACTCCGTCACCATCGAGAACGTATAGTTCCCGCTCCCCCGCCATCCGCGGGGGAGCATCCTCCCTTACTGGCACGCTCCTTGAAACTCGCGATCTTCGGCGGAACCTTCGATCCCATCCACGAGGGGCATCTCGCCCTCGCCCGTGCCGCTGCCGGCCGTTTCGCACTCGGTCGCGTCCTCTTCGTTCCAGCGGCTCACCCGCCCCATAAAGCCGGAGTCACCCACGCACCTTATGCGGACCGCGTGGCCATGGCCGAACTCGCCTGTCGCGGCGAGTCCCGCTTCGAAGTTTCCCGACTGGAGCAGGACACGGCGCGCAGCTACTCCATCGACACCATCGAAAAAGTCCGCGCCGCGCTCGCGCCCGGGGACCAGCTTTATTTCCTGATCGGCGCCGACGCCTTCGCCGAAATCCAGACCTGGTACCGCTGGCGCGATGTGATCGAGAGCGTGCGTTTTCTGGTAGTCAGCCGTCCCGGCCACTTGTACCTTTCTCCGCCGGGCGTGGTCTTTGACCGCATCGACGATATCGAGGTCCCGATCTCGTCATCCGACATTCGCCGCGATCTCGCCGCCGGATTGCGTCCCTCCGGCCTGCTGGAAAGCGTGCGCGAGTATGCAGCCGCCCACGGGTTGTACCGGGCCTGATTCGTGGCCGCGCGCCACATAAGTGTGTCGTGATGACTGCCCGTCACTCCATGAAGATCGCGTAGCCAAAGCTTGATCGGTGGCTCGTAACTCGCGAATTCTATTGAATTTAAAACATTTTCGGGGGAGCATGTTTTTGTGAGGGCGAAGACGTTGGCATTAGTCGTGCTTGTAGAAGTGTGCGCTGTGGCGTTCACCCCGTCCGAACTGCCCGCCCTCATTTGGAGGTTCTACCTGTGAATATTCGTGTGCTTGCCCGTCTGGCCATGCCGCTACTTGCGCTGGCCTCCGCTCATTTGTTGAGTGCGCAGAACCTGGTTGTCGATAAGAGTTCCCTGACATTCTCAGGTCAGTTTGGCGGTTCCCCAGTCATCCAGACCGTCGTTGTTTCGAGCACCGGTGCGTCGATCCCTTTCATCCTGGTGGCCCCTCCCGGATCGCCGTGGCTCAAAGTGAGCGGACAGGGTGTTACTCCCGCCGCCGTCACGGTGACTGCCGACCCGACCGGACTCGCCGCGGGAACTTACTCCGCCAACATCGCTGTAATCGGCGGATCTTCCAGCAACAACCCGATCGCGGTGACTCTCACGATTAGTGCGATTGGCGTCAATCCCGCATCGCTGGCATTCTCTTACACTGTCGGCAGCAGTCTCTTCCCGGCGCCGCAGAGCCTCACTCTCAGCGGAGCGGCCACGGCCTGCACCGCCAGTTCCACGCCCACGTCGGGCGGCAATTGGTTTACTCTGCTATCGAGTTCCTGCGTAGCTCCCGGCAGTCTCACCGTGCTGCCGAACAGCGCCGTGATTAACAGCCTCACGGCAGGCACTTACAGCGGGACCATTACCATCACACCCTCACCCGCCGGACAAAGTCCCGCGGTGACGGTGCCTTTGACCCTCACCGTTGTGCCGACGCCTCCGGTCACGGTCAATCCGTCCGCCTTGAACTTCGTCTGGCAGACCGGCATCGCCGCCGCCAACCCTTCCCAGACCTTTACAATTAACACTTCGGCAACGCAGCCGTTGAATTTCTTTATCAGTGCCACCTACGACACCGGTTCGGGCAGCTGGATCTCCGTAGTCAACCCCAATAGCGGCAGCACCAACGCCAGCACCGGCAGCACGACGATCGCGGTAACCATCAATCCGGCAGGCCTCGCGGTGGGAACGTACACCGGGAAGCTCAATGTCAGCACTCCCGGCGGCAGCCCCACGCAGCAGGACATTCCAGTCAAGTTAGTCGTCTCCAACACGCAACTGCTGAACGTTCCCAACGCCACCCTGAACTTTGTATATCAGTTAGGCTCCAACTTACCCGCGGCGCAGACCGTCAATATCACCGCGACCAGCGGTACCCTTGCGTATGCGGTCGGCCAGAGCGCGAATTCGCCCTGGCTCTCCGTGCCCAACGCTGGCAGCACGGCGGCGCCTCTCGCCGTCGCGGTCAATCCCGCCGGACTGGCTCCCGGAACTTACAACGCGAGCGTCAACGTCGTCTCCGCCATCCCCGGCAGCGCCGCTCAAACGATCCCGGTAATCCTCAAGGTCACCAACGACCCCACGATCACAGCCAGCGTCTCTAAACTGAGCTTCCCCTACCAACTAGGGCAAGCCGCGCCGACCTCGCAGACCGTGAAAATCAGCAGCAGCACAGGCGTACCACTCAACTACACAGCTGCGCTATCCACCACCTCCTGCGGCAATACCTGGCTGCAGTTGAACGGCACTAACAACAGCTTCAGCGGCTCCACCGAAAACGACGGCACTGTGACCGTATCGGTCTCGCTCGCCGGACAGGTGGGCGGAATCTGCGATGGCACGGTCACCATCACGGCCACCAATCCAGCCACGGGCGCAGCGGCTGTCAACAGCCCCCTGGCCATCCCGGTAAAGTTCATCCTGTCGAGCACCGCGCTCCTCCTGATGACGCCTACCGCGCCCCCGGTGTTCAACGTCGGCGTGGGAGCCACGTCGGTTGCGCCGCAGAACATCAGCCTCACCAGCACCTCTACGACGGACGTACTCAAGTACACGGTTGCCTTCCAGACCACCAACGGCGGTAACTGGCTCTTCGTCGGTCCGCAGAACGGCTCCACGACTACCAACAACGTGCTCACCATCTCGGTGATCCCCACCGGACTGGCCGCCAACACTTATACCGGCCTCATCACGCTGACCGCCACCCAAAACGATGGCTCTGCCGTCAATAACAGTCCCATCGAGATCCCGGTCACGTTGAACGTCACCGCTGGTACACTCAAGCTCGACAAAACCGAGCTCAGCTTCGAGCAGACGCTCGGCGGATCGCTGCCGGCCACGCAGAATGTCACAATCGGCAGCACCGGCCCCACGCTGAACTACACCGCCACGGCGAACAGCAACGCGTCCGTCAACTGGCTCACCGTCTCGCCCGCCAGCGGCAACACCTCTACCAGCGGCGTGTTGGCAATCTCCGTGGACGGCAGCAAGCTGACTCCCGGCGTCACCTATAACGGCGTCATTACGATCAACTCGCCGGGTGCCAGCGGCAGTCCCGCCACCATCAATGTACACTTCAAGGTCAATCCCGGGACTCTGACCGCTCCCACCACGACACTCACCTTCAATCAGGTGGCCGGCGGCCCGGCTCCGGCGGCGCAGACTATCGCCGTGACGGGAAGCCCGGCGTCATTGAATTTCACTGTAACCGCTACGGTTCAGACCGGTAGTAGCTGGCTCACGGTCACGCCCACTTCCGGCGCCACGCCCGGCAACGTACAGGTGCAGATTGTCAATGGCGGAACTCTTCCGGTTGGCTCCTATAGCGGCAAGGTGACCATCACCTCCACGGGCGCCACCAACAGCCCCATCGACGTGCCTGTGGTACTCAACGTCGTGCCGTCCGCGACGCTGACTACATCCCCGACGTCGATGACCTTCTCTTACATCGTGGGACAGGCCAACGCGCCGGCGCAGAGCCTTTCGGTCAGTGCCACCGGCGCCACCGGCACGGTGCCGTTCACCGTGCAAGCACAGGCCGATGGCGGTGTAGGCCAGTGGCTGATCGTCAGCCCCACCACCAGCAGTGCTCCCGCAACGCTTCAGGTCTCCGTGTCGCCCACCACTCCGGCGGGCACGTACACCGGCCGCATCGTCATCAGTTCGCCGAACGCGCTGGCCCCCGCCACCGTGCCGGTGACGTACACCGTGCTGGCGATTCCCGTACCCGTGTTCACCTCGGTGGCGAACGCCGCCAATTACTTCAAGGACGCGATTTCGCCCGGCGAAAACGTAGTCATCTTCGGTACGGGCGTCGGCCCGGCCACGCTGGCTAGCGGTGTCGTCGCCAACAACGCCTTCCCCACCACCGTGGGCAACACTCGCGTGCTCTTCGACAACAAGCCGGCGCCGATCATCTACGCTTCCAGCGGGCAGACCAGCGTGATGGTGCCGTACGACGTTGCCGGACGCCCCACTACGTCGATCGTCGTCGAGTACTTTGGCGTGCAGTCGGTGCCGCTTACTTACAACGTGGTCGCGGCCGCCCCGGGTATCTATACGCTCAACACCCAGGGCTCGGGTCCGGGCGC
>JBDTPR010000526.1:0-5138 GCA_039932635.1 Candidatus Solibacter sp. | reverse complement strand
CGACACCGGTTCTGTCACGCTGCTCGCCAACGAAGTCATTCATCTGTCCGCTTAGTCACCATCTCGTACTTCTGGTCTACACCATACTGTGCGGTCTGGGTGGACCACGTGCGACGCGCAAGCTCAGCATTCTGGGCGAGCACCGCCATTTCTTGAGATGCCGGCAGATCGCCGGGCGCATACTTCTTAGATGCAGCGCGTAATGTCTGACTCTATCGTTACGATTCTCTACGGGCGCCTTTTGGGTTGGATTGACCAGCGGGCGAGGCGGCGCGAATCTCTACGGATCGCTGGGCTAAGGGCAAGGGCGGAGCGGCGGCTTCGGTAGTCAGACCCCAACGCCCTCGCCGCAAAACTGGCAGCGAAAAACGTCGCGGCGCCGCTTGGTATGGCAATGTCAGGATTCGTGAACTGAACTGAACTGACCGGAGCGGGCCAAAGGTCCACTCCGGCGGCGCTTAGCCGACGACGCGAGGGCGCTTTCGCACAATTGTCGTGCCGCCATTCTGATATCCTCGCACCGGGGAGAGAGTATGGGGCATATCAACCTTGCGATCTGCACTGTGGCGCTGTTCTTGACAATTCCGCTGTTCGCTCAAGAGGTTATTGATCTCTCCGGGACGTGGCAAATGGATGCCTCGCGGAGCGAATCTGCCCACCAGGCGGTTCCCATCGGACCGGTCACCCTGGTCATCAAGCAAACCGCGGACGATCTAAGCATCGAAACCCGCCGTGGGGAGAAAGGTTCCGCAGTCAAGACGGAAACGCTCACCTTCAAGCTCACCGGCATGGAGAGTTCTGCCGTCGGCAACTACGGGGCGTTGGTGAAACTCAAAGCGCATTGGGACGGACCGAAGTTGATAGCGGAGACAGTTCGCGACGCTAATGGTGCGACCTTCTCTACTATGCAAGTCTTCAGCCTTGACGCGAGCGGAAAGGAACTGACTGTGGATAAGACTCTCACCATTCAACACGGATACCAATCTCCCGGAGCCAATGCCAACAATGTGGGGAAGGGCAGGGACGTTTTCGTGCGCGGCAGGGCTCAGCCAAGAGGTAGGCAGAGTCCCAACGGCTTGGCCGGCAGGTAGGCTCGTTATTGGCTGCCTTTGGGGGCCGAGAGCGTATCCCAAAATATCGGTAGCCACGGCGCGGCTTTCTCCGAGTGGTGCGTTATTCGACCGGAGAATCAATGGCACCCTGAGACTTCTGTCCTGATTCACTACCCTTGGAGTGATTCGTGCTTGCCCCATGGGAAGTACCGAGTCTCGCGAATGGAGCTGGTGCAGGCTACCGGACTGCCATTGTCACCGACGCAGGGCTGGAGACGCCGCCGACGGTGAACACGAGCGGAGCCGCGGGACTGGGCTGCGTTCCCTGAGGTACCCGCACGTTCAACTGCATCAAGCCGGCAAGGTAGCCAGGCGCGCCCCCCGCATACAGGATCTCCGCCGTCTGGCCGCCGATGGTCACGCTGAACGTAGCCTCTGGCTGCGGGAAGTCTTGCAGCCGCTGGAACTCATTCAAGCGGCCGTCTTCGCCGGGCGGGAGAGTCTGGCCTTCTCCGGTCGCAAAGAACACGATAATAGACTGCCGGTCGGCGGGTGTGCCGGGGCTATTTACCGAAGAGTCTTGGTTCAGCACCACGGCTTGTCCGGCGCCTCCGGCGATAGTGAAGACTCCTGGGGCAACATCAGCGACCGGAACGGTAATGGGGCGCGATTTGACGCCATTGTATTCGACGATGAGGCGAGTGAACGGCTTTTTTTGCACGCCGTAGGGAACCACCACGCTCATCTGGCCGGCGACGGTGTAGACGATGGGCGCCGGGTTATCGTCGAACAGGACACGGGTACCGGCGAGGAGCGTAGCAATATGGCGGTCCGGCGTGAGAGTAGCCGTCACAATCTGCGCCGGGCCGGCGTTGGAGGGATAAATCGTAATGATTTCGCCGGGGGCCACAGCACCAGGACGGAAGCTGGCCGCGTTCTGGATGGCAATCCGCGGCAGATAGGCGTCGGTGGCGGAGACAAACTCTACGCGCCCTATATAGGCGTCCTGACCACCCGCGATTCGCGTCTGCACTGCGCCGGCCGTTACGGGGAAATCGGTGGATGTTGTCGAGCCGGCGACGATCGGATTGCCCAACCGGTCGACGCCTGCGGCTAATCCAATGTCGATAGTCCCGCTGCCGCCCAAGTAACTGGCGTACAGCAAGCCACCGGCGGGGTCGACCTCTGCCAAAAAGCCCGTGGTCGAGCCCGACGGATTGCCGGGCTTCTTCTGTACGGCGTCCGCTGTCACTTGGAAGTTCGCAGAGCTGCTGTTGCCGAAGACGATCAGATTTCCATAAATATCTTGAACCAGGGCGTTGGCAAACTCATTTCCTGAACCGCCGAGGTAAGTGGCATATCGTATTTGGCCGTCGGCGGCGTTGAGCCGGAACAAAGCCGCATCCGTAAGACCGCCGCCGAAGGCCTTTTGTATCGCGTCCTGCGTGGCGGTGAACCCCGATCCGGTGGAGTTGGCGCAGACCCAGACGTCGGCAGCATCTACCACGAGGCCGAAGCCCCCGCCGCCAGCAGTCAGCATCTTGTTATAGATCACCTTGTTATTGCTCAGGTCTAGTTTTAGTAGGAAGGCATTGCCGCTGATGCCAAAGCCGGTGTTACCAGAGATGTAAACGCCTCCGGCCGGATCGACGGCGATGGCGTTGCCATTTTCGTCCGCCGCCCCGCCGATGTAACTGAAGTATGTCACTTGCGACAGCGCATTGTTCAGGCGGGCGACAAACACGTCGCGCCCCCCGCCAACACCCGGTTGGATGGCCCCAGCCTGGCCCGGGAATCCGAGGGTCGTGCCGGTGATCCAAACATTGCGGCTCGAGTCGAGCGCGAGGCCGTAGGCCGCGTTGTTTACCTGGCCCGTGGCAGGATCGTTTACCGCGCCCGCCCAGGTGGAGACCGAGATCAGAACTCCAGACGGACTGAGTTTGAGCGCGCCTATGCCCGTACCAATCCCGCCGAGGGACAGCCCCGCTGGTCGAGGAAAGTTGGAAGAGCCGGTGGCAAATGACAGGTACAGGTTGCCGTCGCTGTCGGCCGCGGCCGAGTACGCCGCTTCCGCCGCGCTCCCGCCGATCAGCGTCGTGTAGACGAGCGAGTTATTCGCATTGAACTTTGAGACGACGATATCGACGTCGCCGGCAGGCGCCTGAGAGGCGGGTAGACCGGGATAGCCAGTGGAATTGGTCACCGCGGCGAGGTAATAGTTACCGCTGGAATCCACTGCGAGCGAGGAAGGAGTCTCGTTGCCGGAGCCGCCGAGGTAGGTGGCGTAAGAAATCTTTGGGTCGATCACCAGCGGCCGCGCTTTATCGTAGTTCGCTATTTCTAGGCCAATCGTGCCGCGACGGCGCCGGACATACCGCGCATGGATGCGGCGGCCGTCCTGGATGACCACTGGCAGATGCTGGCGGATCACACCTTGCGCCATTTGGAGAGCAATGCCGCCATCCGATTCGATTTTGATCGAGTCAAAGCCGGAGTAGTGCAGCTCGATAGATCGCGGGTCGGCGCCGGCGGCGAGCGCGAGATCGAACTCCAGCCCCGGGTTTCCATAGAAAACAGCGTCCACCCCAGGGAAAGCATCCCGGTACCGTACCTTTTCAAAAGTGGGGATCGCGTCGAACCAATATCTTGGGTCGGAGCCCTTCCGGAAATTTCGTACCGCTTGTGCTGGGGATTCGCCCAGAACCGACCCGCGGTTCCGGCCAAACTCGATGGCTGCGTGCCTGTGCCCGAAATCAAAGACGACAGCGTCTTGTTCCAGCAAGAGACGGAACCCGCGGGCCTGAGCGACGAACAGTGCCATAGGCGTGGTCTGGCCAAGATTCGGCTCAAATAGGATGGGCGAGGCGGTCACTCGCTTGAACTCCGGCCCCGCCGCATCAATGTGAGGGACGAAGGCAAGACAGGTAAGGACCAGCAGGAGATGTTTGGTCATAGGGCTAGTACAATCCACCATACATCGGAATGGCCGTGTCGTCGGCCACTCGGAGATGGCCGAGATCCGCGAATCGCGCGGGTGGCGGCGTTAAAGCGAAATATCGGTAGCGATTAGCCCCTTGCATAGGCCCTCTCGAAGTCTTCTCCCAGAAGGGCAGGGCATCCGATCTCCGGCCAAATCACCCACGGCAGTCCCACTGCCAGGAAAGCTTGTTGCGGCGCGTTTCCCGGATTACCTGCGGCTAAGCGCTCCACCACTGGATTGATCGACGCTCTCGTCGTTCGCCACAGCGCCGCTCTTGCTTCCGGGGATGTACCGGCGGAGCGCGCTCAGTCTCTTCGGGCGGTGAATCGGCTCCGGTGTCACCTGGAAAAGGGGGGGCCGGGAAAAACGGGCTTCCCGAAACCCGGCCCGCGCCGAGGAGATGTGTGAATGGAAAATCGGAGGAGTCAACCCGTCGGCCCATCTTCAGTTTCTTTATAGCAGCTCCTTGTGGAGTGCGGCGTGTTGACCTTGGCCGGGGACTCTATGAGGCGCATCTTCTCACACGTGTGGGTCCGAAATTCGGTATAGACTTTAACGCGCGACCGTCTCACGCCGCACGCGGCCATTCCGCCACCGGCTCGCGAGCGATCTCCGCGCAGTCGGGTCAGGCCTCAGCAACCGTGCTCATGAATGTGAAACCGGTAGGCGGAAACTATCAGGTTCGTAGTTCGCAATAGCCCCAAAAAGGGTAGAAATACGAAAGGGCCACCAAAGTGGCCACCAGGACTGATGTGAACGTCTACCGATAGACGCCAGAATTCGCCGCACGCAGGTACGGCCGACCTGAACCCGGCGTGCGATCGCGGACTTGCTGACTCCGGCGCGGTGAAGTTTCCGGATTTCCGCAGCGTGAACGGCTGCCGTTGCTGGCCGGCCCAGGCGTTTACCGTCCTGCCGGGCGCGGGCCAGAACGGCGCGAGTTCTCTCACCCCGGACCTCCCGTTCGAATGCTGCGAATACGGCCAACAAACCAGCCATCGCTCGACCAGCCGGTGTGGTCAGATCGAGAGCCTCGGTCAGCGATACGAAACCCACGCCGAGATGCTCCAGTTCCTGAAGGGTTGCCAGTAGATCTGTTACCGAGC
>JBDTPR010000525.1:0-5144 GCA_039932635.1 Candidatus Solibacter sp. | reverse complement strand
CCCGTTTTCCCGCAGAGCGCCTCCCATTGACCGGTCAGCGAATAGCCGCCGAACCTGGGCCACTCAGCCCGCGCGATGCCATACCCGGATACCACGGAAGCCCAGCGACGAATGTTGCCGCCCGTGTCCTTCAGCATGGCGCGACCGCGCCCCGCGCCGTCCGGCCAGGTTCCGGCGTAGCGATACTCGTAGCTATCGATGGCTTGCAGCACGCCGGTGGCGCAGTTGGCTGTCGCCTTATAAGACGTCCGGCCGCCATCCCCGCCGTTCTTCACCTCTTCCACCGCACAGTATTTGTCTCTCGGACGATTAACCGCGCACCACGCGACGGCATCCTCCTGGACAACCTTGGCCTCCGCGGACGCAGCCGCCGACCCGGCGCCCAATATGCCGGTGATTCGCGGATTCAGGCATTTCTCGCATACTGGCAGGTATTCGGCCGATAATGCGGCGCCGGCCGTCAGGCAGGCGGTCACGATGGCGATAGAGAGTAGGTACATAGGTGAGACCTCATTGGACTTCTTCGATCGGGTACCCGGGGGACGCCAACAATCGCGCCTGCTGTCGTGAACCAAAATACAACTCCGCACACGTTGCGGGCCGCGCCCCGGCGGCAGTCATCCGGGTCGCCAACCGACTTCTCAGGTACACTAGACATTACGCGGAGCGATGCCCGAAACCGTCATCCTGGGGGATAAAAATAGTGTGTGGGCCACGTTTTGAGCATCCTGGTGGGAATAACCGGACAGATCGGGAAGCCCTGGACGACGTCTTCAGCCTTGCGTACGAGCAGCTAAAATACCTTGCAGCCGCGGTCCGTCGAAGCCATCCTTCGGCGCCGCTGAGCCCCACCACCATGGTGAATGAGGCGTGGCTGAAACTGGCGCGCACACCGGCGGTTGCGCACACCGCGCCGCTGCACTTCCGGCGGATTGCGGCTCGCGCGATGCGACAGGTGCTGGTCAGCGAGGCACGACGCCGGAACGCACTGAAGCGCGATCACCTGACAGTTCTCGCCGGGTTCGAGGGCGAAGCCATGGACCGGACTCTTTGCGACACCCAGCTTCTCGCGCTCGAGGATGCGCTGGAGGAACTGGCACTGCTGAACGCGCGCCAGGCCCAAATGGTGGAGAGCCGGTTTTTCGGTGGCCTCGAGATGCGCGAGATTGCCGAACTGCTACAGGTTTCCGAAGCTACTCTGCTGCGTGACTGGCGGGCGGCCCGCGCCTGGCTGGCCGTCCGGCTCGGGGATTTTCAGTCCAAAGGATAATTGGGGGCCATCGATGGACGCTGCCCGCTGGGAGCGGATTCAGGAGTTGTTCCACAAGGTCATCGAGCTGACCCCAATCGAGGCTCGCGAACTGCTCAATCGCGAATGTCCCGGCGACCCGGCGCTGCTGGCTGACGTTCTCCGGATGGTGGAGAATGACGCGCAGCGTTCGCCCTTGCTGGACGAGGGCCTGCCGCGGCTCGCCAGCCACTTCCTGGACGTTTCTCCCTTGCCGCCCCGCACCAGGATTGGTCCGTGGGAAATCCAGCGCGTCCTGGGCGAGGGCGGCATGGGCACGGTTTTCCTCGCGGTGCGCGCGGATCTGGGAACCGTTGCCGCCATCAAAGTGCTCCGCGATTCCTGGTTGTCCCCGGCGCGCCGCGATAGATTCGCGCGCGAGCAACACACGCTCGCGCATCTGGATCATCCCAACATCGCGCGGCTGCTCGACGCGGACACGCTGGAAGACGGCACTCCCTACTTCGTCATGGAGTATGTGGACGGCCTCCACCTCGATGAGTATTGCGATGTCCACCACTCGAAAGTAAGGGAAAGGCTGGCGCTCTTTCGCTGTGTCTGCGAAGCCGTGCAGTTTGCGCACAGCCGCGCCGTGATTCACAGGGACCTCAAGCCCTCCAATGTGATGGTGGGCCCCACCGGAAATGTGAAGCTGCTGGATTTCGGTATCGCCAGGCAGGTGGATGTCTTCGAGCGCGACTCCCAAATGACGCGGACCGGACTCCGCCTTCTGACTCCGGCCTTCGCGGCGCCGGAGCAGTTGCTGGGCGAGCCCGCGGCGGTGGGCGCCGACGTGTACTCGCTGGGCGTGATCCTATACCGTCTGTTGGCGGGGCGCCTGCCTTTTGACGATCTCCGCGACGCACCCGTTCAATCATCGGCGCTGCGGCGCGACGTCGTGCGCCCCTCGCTGGTAGCGAAACGGGTAGCCCAGACCGGCGACGCACGCGCCATGGCGATCCACAGCAGCGATTGGAAGGACCTCGACGTAATCTGCCTGAAGGCGATGCACAACGATGTTCGCCAGCGGTATCCCTCCGCCGAAGCCCTGACCCGCGACATCGATCGCTACCTGGCGGGCGAGCCCGTGGAGGCCAGGCCCGATAGCCTGACGTACCGGGCGGGCAAATTCGTCCGGCGCTATCGAGCCGCCGTCGCGGTGACGGCGGCGGCGCTGATCGCGGCGGCGGTCCTCGGGATCGCGTTTACCCTGCGGCTGGCGGCAGAGCGAAACATCGCCATAGCGGAAGCCGCGCGCACACAGCGCATTCAGAAGTTCATGCGCAATCTATTCGATGGCGGCGATTCCGACGCGGGTCCGGCGCACGAGTTGCGGGTTTCCGATCTGCTCGACAAAGCCGTGCTGGAAGCGCGAGCCATGCAAAAGGATCCAGCCATCCAGGCAGAACTGTATCAGAACCTGGGAGGCATCTATCGGAAATTGGGCGAGCTGCCGCGCGCCGAAGAGTTGTTCCAGGCCGCGCTGGAGAGGCGCCGCCAGTTGACCGGTGCGAACAGCGAGGCAGTAGCCGAAACCAGCGTGAGCCTTGCGCTGCTGCGCGCCGATCAGGCGCGGTTCGAGGACGCGGAGCGTCTCGGCCGGCAGGCGCTGGAGATGAGCCGGCGCGTTCTGCCGCCGGGACACGCCGTGATTGCGGCGGCCACCGAAGCGGTGGGACGAATCCTGGAGGAGAGAGGCGATTACGCACGGGCGATACCGCTGCTGGAAGATGCCGTGCGCCAGCGATCCTCCGCGCATCACTCCGCCTCAGACCTCGCGGGCACGCTCTACGAGCTTGCCAATTGTAATTTCTACGCCGGCCGCTACAAGGAAGCGGAAACGCTCAACCTTCGCTTGTTGACCATGAATCGCGAGATCTACGGCGATCGCCATCCCCGTGTGGCGGAGGTGCTGGTGAATCTGGGAGCCATTCAACAGGACCTGGGAAACTATCCGGAAGCCGAACGCTTCCACCGCCAGGCGCTCGATATAACTCGCGAATTCTACGGCGAGACACACTATCGCACGGCAGCCGGGCTTACCATGCTGGCCCGCGCGCTGGTTTATCAGAAGAGGTACGACGACGCCGTGCCGCTGCTGCGCAATGCGCTTGCGGTGCAGGAGCGCGTGTTCGGCCCCATGCACCCGAAGGTCGCCTCAGCAGTAAACGAACTGGGGACGGTCGCGCTCCAGAGGGGCGACCCGGAAGAAGCCAAGGCCCACTTTCAGCGGATGCTGAATATCTATCGCCTGGTCTATCCGGGGGGCCATTATCTGACCGGCACCGCAACTTCCAATCTCGGCAGCGCTCACCTTGCCGCGCACGACAACGTGGGTGCGGAACGGCTCTTGCGCGAAGCGGTCGGGTTGTTCACGAAAACGCTGGCGCCGGATCACCTGAACACCGGCATCGCCCGCGTGAAACTGGGACGGGCGCTGCTGCGGCAGAAACGCTTTGCGGAGGCGTTAGTGGAGACCGAAGCCGGGTCCGGCATCCTGCGCAAGCAGATGAACCCATCTGTAACCTGGCTGAATTCGGCGCGTACGGATCTGATGGAGATCTACGGCGCGCTCGGTCAGACGGAGAAGCAAGCAGCCGTGCGGCTGGAAGTGGCAGCGGCAAAATCACCCACACGGTAAGTGACGCAACCCTACGTATTGAACTTCTCCAGAGTGGCCGGGGCCTCGGCTCCAGGTGGTTCACGGAAGGCTTCAACGACAATGCGCGCGTAATTCACTTCCAGGACGATCAGGTATTCTGTACCGCCCGGCGCCTGTAGAGCTACGCGGTCGCCCGCTTCCGACTTCATCAACGCGCGGCCCAGAGGCGACACCCAACTGACGTGGTTGCGGGTGAGATCGACCTCGTCAGTGCCCACGATGCACACCACCCGCTCCGTTCCTGCGGCATTGGCATAGCGCACGGTGGCTCCGAAGAATGCCCTCGTCGCCGCCTGCCCGGTTCTGGGACGTTCCGGGTCCACCACTTCCGCGGCATCGATTCGCTTCGTGAGAAAGCGAATCCGTCCATCGATCTGGCGCAGCCGCCGCTTGCCGTACTGATAGTCGGCGTTCTCACTGCGGTCGCCATTGCTCGCAGCCCACGCTACCACCTTCGTCACGGCCGGGCGTTCCCGCGCGAGCAGAAACCGGTGCTCCTCTTTGAGGCGCTGCAGCCCACCCGGCGTGATGTAATTCTTGACTCGCGTCGCGGGCTCGTCGGGTTGCGGTCTTCTGGTAAACCCTTTTCGCATTTCTGACGCAACCCTACGTATTAAACTTCTCCAGGGTGCGAGGATTATAAGCCCAATGGAATTCCAGTTCGTACCCCATCGAGCGCGCCAGCCCATCCAGATCGGGAAACAAAGTCGCGTACGTAATATTCATGCGATATAACTCCCGCATGCCTTGTTCGCGGACCGCATTGGCCATCACGAACTTGGCCAGAATATTCTCCTGATCCCGATCGCTCAAGATCTCTTCGATCGGCACGTCCAGCAAGCCCGGCACCGCGAACGTTCCCGATTGCGCGATCAGCCGCCGATTCATCGTCTGCGGCTCGCCCATCCAGATGAAGCGATGATTGCCCTTCAGGTAATAGCGCGCCAGATTGCCCTTCACGCGCGGATCCATGCGCCGCGGCTGATTCGCCCTCGCACTGTCGATCGCCGCCGGATTCATCGCCCAGATCACGCCATCGTTCAACGTCCGCTCCAGCGCGAAGAACGCCGCGACATATGGCGACCACGAGAAGTCGATCAGCCTTGTCGGCGCGCCATGGTGCTGCATCAGCGCCAGCCACTGAAAATCATCGTCGGGATCGGGCGGTTGTTCCAGGAACTGATGCGCTTTCCG
>JBDTPR010000524.1:0-5170 GCA_039932635.1 Candidatus Solibacter sp. | reverse complement strand
TATTGAATTTGATCGCATCGCGAGTTACATCGAAAGGAATCCGGTGACAGCAGGCGTTGCTGCAACGCCAGAGGAGTTTCTTTGGTCGAGCGCCAGGCCGATTGACAATCGGCCGCAGGTTGACAACCTGCCCCACTAATCGGTATCCAAGAAGGATGGATTATGTTCGGCTTGGCTCGACTGGCCTGAAGGTTTCCCGCCTGTGCCTCGGCTGCATGACGTACGGTTCTAAGAAGTGGCGTGACTGGGTACTGGAAGACGAGGAGAGCCGGCCCTTTTTTCGCCGCGCCCTGGAGGCCGGCATCAATTTCTTCGACACCGCCGATATGTATTCCGACGGCGCAAGCGAGGAGGTCACGGGACGCGCGTTGAAAGAATTGGCGCCGCGCGACCACGTGGTGATCGCTACCAAGGTCTTCAACCCGATGGGCGACGATCCGAATCAGCGCGGCCTGGCGCGCAAGCACATTCATCATTCGATCGACGCCAGCTTGAAGCGGCTGGGCACGGATTACGTCGATCTGTATCAGATCCACCGCTTTGATTACGACACGCCGGTCGACGAGACGCTGCGCGCGCTGGAGGACGTGGTACGCGCGGGAAAGGCACTCTACATCGGGGCGTCCAGCATGCACGCCTATCAGTTCGCCAAGATGCTGGCGGCGAGCGATGCGGGTGGATTGGCGCGCTTCGTCACCATGCAGAATCACTACAATCTGGTGTATCGCGAGGAGGAACGCGAGATGCTGCCGCTGTGCCGCGAGGAAGGAATCGGCGTGATCCCGTGGAGTCCGCTGGCGCGCGGCTTTCTGGCGGGCAATCGGCGAGCGCAGGATTTCGGCGAGACCACGCGCGCCAAGTCGGACGATTACGCGCACAAGATGTACTACCAGCCCTCGGACTTCGCCGTGGTGGATCGCGTCTCACAGATCGCGGAGCAGCGCGGTGTTCCGAATGCGCAGGTAGCGCTGGCGTGGGTGTTGCAGCAGCCTGGCGTGACGGCGCCCATCATCGGCGCGAGCAAGATGAAACACATGGACGATGCGCTGGCAGCACTCGATGTGAAGCTAAGCCCGGACGAGTTGCGCGCCGTGGCGGAGCCTTACCAGCCGCACAAGGTGCTGGGCCACTCGTAGGAGACTTAGCGGTGCGGCAGGCGGAGAACCGGCCGCCGTAGGGCGATGGCGAGAGCCAGCCAGAAGCCGCACTGTACGGCCACGACATCGGCATGCGCCCTGTCGTGGTGCACGAGGTTGGCCCAGCCAAACACGGACGGAAAGTAGACGCTGCATGCGTCCAACAGGAAAATTCCGGCGGCGACGAGCGAGGCCTTGCGCATCATAGAGTCAGCTTACTCCTGTGGGCGCGGTGGACGAGCGGCCCGTGTGGCGGCGGGAGGGGTGCTTTTGCGCGGTGGGCGGGCGACGTTAATTGGGCGAGCGCTGCGCTGCGGCACCTGTTCCAGGAAGGCAATGGTTCGGGTGTCCACGGCCGGCGGCGCCTCTTTGCGCGGCGGGGTGGCGGCCTCCGCGGCTGGCCGGGCGCTGGCGGGCGGCGGCGCTTCCGCCGCAGCCTTGCGCGCGGGACGGGCGGGCTTTTTGGCGGGCGGGGCGCTCGGCCGCGGTGGCGGTTGCGAGGCGGCGGTGCGCGGCGGACGGGCGGCGGCGCGTGCTAATTCCGACTTCGCGACCACGGCGAGGCGATTGGGCGCGTTCAGCTTGTAGCTGCCGACCAGCAACTCGGCGACTTCATTCCAATCCACGCCGGCAATGTCGAGGCGCAGCCCGACCCATCCCCTCGCTCCCACGTAGGAGGGCATGTAATACCTGGCGGGATTCGCGGCAATTAGGGCTTCGTTATCGCCGGGCAGCACCTTGCACGCCAGGCCAATGATTCCGTCGCCATGATGGTCGTTCAGGTAATAGCCAAACACCTTATCGCGTACCAGCAGGGTGGCGTGTTTCGAATGGATCTCGTGGCGGCCTTCAGGCAGCGCATGGCAAATGCGGATTACGCGGGCCATGCGGCTGTCCTTGAGTTGCTGCTTCTTATTCATCATCACTGTCGGGCCTTCTTCTCTTCGCCCCAAAGGAACGGGTCTGGGCCGGAAATCGCGAGGAACTTTTCATAAGCGGAGCGGGCATCGGCGGCGCGGCCTTCCTTCTCGGCGAGCAGGCCGCGGAGGTAGAGCAGGCGCGGGATGTAGAAGCTGGTGTACGGCGTGAGTCCGCCGGACGCAGGCACCGGGTTGGCGCGCAGGAGCGCGGCGGCCTCCTTCGTCTTGCCGGTCTCCAGGTAGCACCAGGCCAGCATGACCGGGAGCCCTTCGTCGCCGGTAGGGCTGCCGGTCTCCCACATCTGCCTGAGTAGCAGAAGGGCCGGTTGGAACTGCTGATTGAGCAGGAGGGCATAGGCGAGCGAGAAATTCTTGATTGCTGCCTGCTGCGGGCCCGGAAACTGCTGCTCCGCGCGCACCACCCATTCCGAGGACGTGGCCGGCGGCTGCGCCAGGAAACGGGCCACCAGGGCATTGCCAGCGGAGGACTGGCCGGCCATGGAGAGTGCCTTCTGGGCGAAGCCCATGGCGCCGTTACGGTCGCCGAACATCAGGCTCCAGACGGCGATCTCGGCGTAGGCGCGCGAAGCGATGTCGCGCAGGGGTCCGCCTTCATTGGCGAGCGCGAAAGCACCCATTTGTTGCGCGGCAGCCTTACGGCGTCCGCTCAGCCAAGTCCATTGGGCGCGGCGGTAGTCGACGATGGGGTCCTTGGCTTCGGTACGCGAGGCCAGATAGCGTTCGGCAACGACATTGGCTCCGGCAACATCGCCGGTCAGCAGGTGGGCCAGGGCGGCTTTGAGGAGAGCCCCATTGTTTTGAAAGTTCGGATCTTTCTTCGAGGCCTCAAGGTAGGAAGCTTCGGCGTCCGACAGGCGGCCTGCCACCAGTTGGACGTCGCCCTTAGAGTCGTACGGATTGGCTTCGTTTGGACGCAATTGGGCGTAGCGCTTCAGGGCGGCAATTCCGGCATCGAGATCGCCGGCTTGAGCGGCGGCGTAGCCCAGCAAGTTGAACAGGGCAACGTCCTCCGGATCGAGTTCGGTGGCTTTCTGGTAGGCCTGTTGCGCCTGCTTGAATTCGTGGCGGAGCATCAGGGAGTCGCCGAGACCATGCCATTGGGAGGCATCGCCGCCGTCGAGTTTGACGAGCTTGGTGAGCGCGGCGAGCCGTGCGTCCGGGTTGCCAGTCAACTCGGCGACTTCCAGTTCCAAACGGGTTCGTTCCACCGGCGCGATCGCATTACCCTGTGCCAGCGCTTGCTCAAGAGCCGCCACCGCACCTGCCCGGTCCTGCCGCTGAAGTTTCATCTGCGAAATGACGCGGTAGGGCGCGACGAAATTCGGATCGGCGGCCAGGGCCACACCGGCTGCGACTTCCACCAGGGAGGCGTCGTTGGCTTCCACCGCTTTAACGTAGGCCTCCAGCGCCTGCGGATTGCGAGTGCCGTAAGGGCCGGTTTTGCTGGAAATTTCGCGCGCCAGGGCGGAGGCGGCGCCCAGGACATCGCCGGCCGGCACGGAGACCTGGATCACACGGATGATCTTCATGGTGCGCACGTTCTCCAAGGTCAGGCGCACCTCCAATTTGCCGTTGCGGACGTTGTAATCGCCATAGGCAAGCTGGGTGGCGCCGGCAGCGATCGCCTGACTGCTCTCCGCCGAAATGCCCGGCGAATTGAAGGCGTGCACACCGAGGACGCGGTCCATGGCATGAATGTTTATCGACGGGATGATTTTGGGAGTGCCGGCAGCGGCCAGAGTGGCCCCAATCACTTCAGATAGCGCGCGACCCTGCCAGGACATGGCGCCATCGGAGCCCAGATTCTCCAGGCGGAGTACGGCCAACCGTTCGACAGGAACAGTTCCCGCGGGCTGGTGGGTGCAACTTGTGGAAAGGGCCGCTAACAGGATCGCTGCCAACAGGATCAAGGGCAGGGCCGCACCCCGCCCAATCTTGCTACAGAACACGCGGCTCCAGAACCATCAATTCCTTGAACTCCGGCAGTTCGCGCATCGATGCGAAGGCCGGATCCTCGGGAAGTTTCTTGCGCTCCTTATAGCCCTCTTCGAGGCACTTGCGCAAGTATTGCAGGGCGAGTTCCACGCGGCCATCCTGGGCGTAGAGCACGGCGAGGCCATAGTGGAATTTCGCCTTCTCCGCCACACTGCGTTCCTGCAGCATCACGCCATAGGTGCTGTGGTGTTCGAAGACGTTAGGGTCGAGCTTCATCGCCTCGCGGAATTCCTGGGAAGCCAGGTCCCACTGATTGCGCGCGAAGTAGGCAGTACCCAGATTGCTGTGGATGGAAGCCGAATCCGGCGCCAGCTTGATGGCTTTCTTATATTGTGAGATGGCGCGGCGGTAGCTCTTGGTGGCGTAGTACACGGTGCCGAGGTTGTTGATGGCCTCCGAGTATTTCGGCTTGAGCCTTACGGCTTGTTCGTAATATTTCTTGGCCTGGTCGAGCTGCATCATTTGATGATGGGCGATACCGATTTTGTTGCGCAGAACAGGATCTTTCTGAGATCCTTCCTGAAAGGCTTCAATGGCTTCGCGATACTGCTTGCGCGCCATGTAGATGTCGCCCCGGCTCTCCGCCGACAACGCTGGCTTGGGAGTGTCCGCCTGCGGGGCTCGAGTGCCCTCGAGCATGGCGTTCGGTGCAATGGTTCCAGACTGAGAGAATGCGAGACCGGCGCTCACGCACGCCGCAATCAAAACGAACCACGGTCGGTTAGCCATAATTGGCCCCCTTGCTGTTATTTAAACACACGCAATAGACGCTGGAGTACTCCCTTGGTCTCCTTCTTTGGTTCGTCTTTGGGAGGGGCGGGCGGATTGGCTGGCGGTTGCGCGGCGGTCTGACGGGCGGCGCGGCGGGCAGCAGGCTCCGAGACCTGTCCGTCGGTGCCCGAACCGGTGACGACGGGCGCGGAATTCCGCGTTGGCTGGGACGGAGTAGTGAGCGGTGGAGGGGAGGTGTCCCAGCCGGAAACTGTGGTGGTGCCGCCGCGTCCGCCGTGCAGCGGGCAAACGCCAACCGGTTCTGTGCCCGCGATATAGACTTCCGAGCGTGGTTTGGGACAGGCGCCGCTGGCCGGCATCCCGGAT
>JBDTPR010000523.1:0-5179 GCA_039932635.1 Candidatus Solibacter sp. | reverse complement strand
CGTTCATTCCGCCGAATTCGGTGTTGAGCATGCGCTGGAGCTGCTCGTCGGTGAGGGGCGCGAGGATGCTCTCGGCCCATGCGGCGAACTTGATTTCGACATCGAGGGCGGTGCGGCTGCCGGTGTAACGGTACGCATCGCGCAGGCCGGCGTAGATCTTGTGCTGGACGTACCAGGGCGACCACATGCCGTTCAAGTCGAAGCCGCCGGAACGGATGATGCCTTTGCTGAGTTGCTCGAAGAGGGACTTGCCGTCCACGCGGTCCTTATCCATGAGGGCGCCGAGATAGCCATCGGACTGCGCGTCCTGGATGAGTTTGAGTTCGTTGACGATGTAGTCCACGCGCTCTTTGTAGCGCGGGTCGCCGGTGGCGGCGAAGGCCAGGCTGACACCCGAAAGATAGTGGCCGGCGATGTGCCCGGTGAGTTGCCGGCCGTCGCCGTCCCACCCGCCGTAGCCTTGCGCTTTGGGCTCCAGTTTGGCAGCACGGCGTAGGAAGGCGAGCATGCGATTGGGCTCGAGGGCGAGCAGGTATTCGAGCTCGAGATCCTGGGCGTGCTTGAGGGGTCCTCCGGTGAGACGTACGGAATCCAGGGGCAGGGGGCGGGCCTTGACGAGGCGCATTTCGGACTGCATCGCGAGATTGGCGGGCTGCGCTTCGGCGAAGGCGGCGGTGAAGAAGAGAATCAGGGCGGCTTTATGCAAGGACGACCTCCGGTAAGGGTTCGATCCAGTGTACGTCGTCAGCGGGGCAAAATGTAAGCGTTTGCGGAGAGGAAGGCACGGGGTGCGAGGGGAAGGAACCCGCACCCCGGCGAGTCGCTATTTTTCGGTCGGGGCGGCGAGAGAGGCGAGGTACTCCGAGGGACAGCCGAAGCCTTCCACCTTTACGTCGAGGCTGCGGAGCGCATCCAGGGCGAGCATACGGCGGTAGGAATTGAACGTAATCACGTGGGCGAACATGCCTCCGAAGGTGAAGGTCTCGGGCGGTTCGCAGAGCGCATCGACAAACGTGTCATCCCACGCACGGCGATCGCGCACGTCCGTCATGACGCTCTGGAAGGCGGCATTTGCCTGTTCGAGGCGCGACCGCAACGCGGCCGGCGTACGGTCCGACGGCGGGGCTTTGTCGAATAGCGGCGTGCTGCCGCCGGTCAGGGCGGCGGCCCAGGCTTCCTTGGTCTGCACCATGCGGTCCAGAATCTGGCGGAGGGTTTTGTCGGGAGCGTCCCAGGGGGTGACCTTCACCTGGTTTTTCAGGGGACGGTCGAGTTGTTCATCGTTGAGCGTCTTGGCGAGATCGAGAAGACGCCGGGTGTGCCAGGACTCCTGGCCGTCGAAAATATCGAAGAGGTCCATTGTGTGATTGACTCCTTTCATGTGATCTGTGCCGGAATGGTGATGAATTCCGTTGGCCGCGGGGAGGTGAGTGTAGGTGGCTCCCAGGCGGCGATACATGCCCGGGGAAATGTGGAAGGCCTTGCGGAACGCCCTGGTGAACGCTTCGAGCGAGCCGTAGTTAGCGTTCAGGCCGATCTCTGTCACCGAAAGCTGCGTGCTGGTCAGCTGCCATGCGGCGCGTTCCAACAGCAGCCTGCGGCGCATGGCAACGGGCGTCTCCTCGATGATGGCGCGGAAGACTCGATAGAACTGCGTCCGGCTGCGCCATGCCTGCCGGGCGAGACCATTGGCATCCTGTTCCCGATCGAGGGATTCGAGAACCACTTCGCGTAGGCGCTGTACTTCGTCCACACGAGAAAAATACCATTTCGGGATTGGCGTTCGCCTGATCGAAAGTCCCAAAATAAGCAAAAGGCGAGCCGTTGGCGGCTCGCCTCGGTATAGCGCGGAGTGAGGAGCGGACCTAGATCTTCAACTCCCAACCCTTCTTGAAGACGGGCTTGACGAATTTGTTGGCTTCGGCGCTATTGGTGAAGCGTTGGAGCTTGCTGTCCCAATCGAGCTTGCCGGGCACGTGGAGCGCGATGGCGACCAGCGCCAGCCACTCGGCGTAGGGGGCGGTGATGGCGAAATCGGAGCAGCTGGATTCTCCGCCCTTGCAGGCGCGGACCCAATCGAGCATGTGGCCGGGAGACCTCGTGAGAAGCTGCGGCGGCAGCACGTACTCGGCCCAGCGGGCGGCGGGCAGCAGCCAGACGCCTTCGCCGCGCTCGCGCGTGGCCATGATTCCCTTGGTGCCGATGAAGACCGCGCCGTTGCCGGTCAGCACGCCGGGTTTGGCGGCGCCGACGGGTTCGCCGAACACCTGTACGCCGGGGCCGCCGGCTCCCTGGCGGGGCGCGTTGGGATCGCGAGCGGGAGCACCGCCGCGTCCACCGCCACCGCCGCGCCCTGCGCCCGCCGCGCCGCCGCGTCCGACACCGGGACGTCCCTTGTCGGCGAGATTATTGGCCGGGGGGAGGATGGTCTCGTTCTCCATGCCGGGGATGTGGAAGAGGTCGGGGTCGGTGGCGTGGGGGCCATCGTGATAGAAGACTTTGACGGGCGGCATGCCGCCGCGCTGCGGGAAATCGATGCGCACGGTGGCGCGTTCGGGATAGGTGATATTGCTTTCGCCTGCGACGGCGACGCGTTCGATACTGGTGGGCGCGCCGAGCATGAGCGCGGTCTGCACGGGTCCGGCGGTGTGGGTGGCCCAATTGCCGATCTGGCCGGTGCCGAAATCCAGGAAGCCGCGCCAGTTGTAGGGCGTGTAGTAGGGGCTGTAGGCGCGCATGGGAGCGCCGCCGAGCCACGCCTGCCAGTCGAGCGTATTGGGGACGGAAGCCTCGGGCGGCTGTTGCTTCATACCGGTCGGGTGGGTGCCGGGGGTGGTGGAAATGTGGACTTCGGTGACGTCGCCGATGGCGCCCGACCAGACGATTTCGGCAGCCACGCGGTTGGCTTCGTGCGAGAAGCCCTGGTTGCCCATCTGGGTGGCCACCTTATATTTGGCGGCAGCTTCCATGAGGAGACGCGCTTCCCACGGGGTGCGGGTCAGCGGCTTCTCCACGTAGACGTGCTTGCCGTGCTGCATGCAGGCGAGGGCGACGGTGGCGTGCATGAAATCGGGAATGCCGATGGTGACGGCGTCGATATTCTTGCCCTCTTTCTCCAGCATGACGCGGAAGTCTTTGTACTTCGGCTGCTTGTCGAACTTCTTGAAATTCTCGGAGGCGCGGGCTTCGTCCACGTCGCAGAGGGCGACGATGTTCTCGGTGCGCGCGGCATCGTTGAGGTCGGCGCCGCCCTGTCCGCCGCAGCCGATCGCGGCGACGTTGAGTTTCTCGTAGAAGGGCTTATAGCCCAGCGCCTTGAGGGACGGGACACTGCCCCAGCCCGCCAGGGGCACCGCGCCGGCAAGCAGACTGCCGTAGAAAAAATATCGTCTGGAAACACCGTCTTGTGACATAGAAGCAAAGCCTTTCGAAGACGACGCGGGAAGTTGACACAGGAAGCTGCCCGCAGTCCCCTAACACCGTGTTATCTGACCTCACCGGGGAAGTCAAGTTGTAAGCATTGGGGGAGTGCGCCAGGCTTTGGGTTAAACTTGGGAAGACCTTCCCATGGCGGAGAAACTTACAGGCATTTTCACACCCACGCTGGTGCCGGTAGATGCGCGCGGCGAAATCAACGAAACCGAAATGCGCCGCTTCATTTCGTGGCTGATCGATAGCGGAGTACACGGTTTGTATCCCAACGGTTCGACCGGTGAATTCACGCGTTTCAGCGAGGAAGAGCGGCGCAGGATTGTGCGCATCACCTGCGATGAAGCGCGCGGCCGAGTGCCGATTCTGGCCGGCGCGGCCGAGGCCAACGTGAAAGAAACGCTGGCCGCCTGCGAGGCTTACGCCGCGATGGGGGCGCGCGCCGTGGCGATCGTCTCGCCGATTTACTACCGCCTCTCGCCCGAATCGGTGTACGCCTACTTCGCGGAGATTGCGCGCTACACGCCGATCGACATCACGCTGTACAACATTCCGATGTTCGCCAGCCCGATCGACGTGCCGACCATCAGGCGGCTGGCGGCGGATTTCCCCCGCGTCATCGGCATCAAGGATTCCTCCGGCGACCTGGCGTTCATGATGCGCATGATCGCGGCGATTCGTCCGATCCGCCCGGACTTCACGTTTCTGACGGGATGGGAAGCGGTACTGGCGCCGATGCTGATGGTGGGCTGCGATGGCGGCACCAACGCCAGCAGCAACGCGGTGCCCGAGGTAACCCGGCGGATTTACGAACTCTGCCGCGCGGGCAAGTACGAAGAGGCGATGACCTGGAACTATCGCATCATCGCGCTCTTCGACACCATGCTGTACCCGTTCGAATTCCCCGATGGCTTCCGCGCGGCGGCCGCCATGCGCGGCTTCGATTTCGGCAGCGGGCGCTTGCCGCAGACCAACGTGCAGAAGGCGGACCGCGCCGAGATGGCCAAGGTGTTGCAGTGCATCCTGGCCGATTTCGATTTGATCGGCAGGCCTGCCGAGGGGTGCGCGCCGCGCAGCGGTCAGCCGGCCACCGACAAACTCGAGCAGGTGGTGTTTGAAGTGATGCACGAATTGCAGAAGCGGGGGATCGTCTGAGCGCGCTGGCCCTGGTGGAGATCGGCGGGTGGGCGCCCGCGATGGTGGTGTTGGACGCCATGGAGAAGGCCGCGGGCGTGCGCGTGCTGCAATCCGAATTGAACGACCGGCCGGGAGTCTGCCTGAAACTGGTGGGCTCGCTGGGCGATGTGCAGGCCGCGGCGGCGGCGGCCGAGGCGACGGCGCAAGCCATGCATACGGACGTGATTTCGCACGTGATCCCGTATCCCGCCGAATCGGGCAGGGCGGCGTATGAGGCTGCCGCGGATTTCAATCCGCTATTCGAACAGGCCACAGTACAGTATCCGGAGAAGAACATGAATAACGATTCGCAAGCGCCATTTGCCGTGGGCCTGATCGAGACGCAGGGCTTCACAGCTGTCTTCGAGGCCATCGATACGGCGTTGAAAACTGCCAACGTGGAAGTGCTGGCGCGAGAGAAACTGGGCGGCGGCTACATCACCGTGCTGATCAAAGGCGACGTGGCGGCGGTGCAGGCGGCAATCGATGCCGGCAAGGCGAAGGTCGGTGCGCTGGGTAAGTTGATCGCCGCGCACGTAATCGCGAGCCCCAGCGCGGGCGTGCTATCGCTGCT
>JBDTPR010000522.1:0-5205 GCA_039932635.1 Candidatus Solibacter sp. | reverse complement strand
TGGTCCTATTTACAAATGAATCGGACCGTCGCCATCCCCTCGATTGGCGTGGAAGCGACTCTGCGCCGCGCCCCCTGTGCACTCCGCGAACTTCGGCGACAGCGCCAGCAAGTAATTGGAAGGTCCCAGCCGGAAGCCGCATCCGAGCAGGGCCTGCGACCACGTTTCGTGCAGCTGGTTGGAGATGATCAGGTCCACGCCGCGCTCCGCGAGCACCCCGGCAGCGGCCCGCACTACCGCGCCCGCCGATTCCGCCGGCGCCAGGCAATCCACAATCGTGCCCACGCGCATGTCGCCAAATTGCTTGTGGTCGCGCATCTGCGTATCCAGCAGCACCGCCCAACCGCCGGCCACGCGTACCCGGATGAAGCGCTTGTCGGAGGCCGGGTAAAGCGCGTCCAGCGTTGCCGCATCACGCCGCGCCAGCAGCGCGTAGTCCCCCACAGAACGCTGCCACACTTCATCCGCCCAATTCGCGAATCTGTCCGCCAACTCGCACGACTCACGCCGCGGAGTCCTCGCCATTCCGATCGCCTTCATGCCCAGCCAGCCCGCGCCGCTGACGGCTGCGGCATCCATCACGGCACGCCGTAAGGCGCTGGTGCGCAGTGGCCGGATGTGGCGCAGGAAGCGGCTCGGGTGGACCACCAGGAAATGGAATGGCACCGCGCACATGTTCCACTTCAGGCTTTTGAACATCTGCGGCAGAGGCTTATCCCAACCTCCCATGCCCATGGCGTACAGGCGCGGTTCGCGCGCCAGGGCGTCGCGTACCAGGCGCAGGCCGAGCATGGCGTACGCTCGGTCTACGATGCCTTCGGAAAGGGGCAGCCGGTAATGCGCCGCCGTCACGTCGCTGCGGCCTGCCGTGAAGTGTTGCCGCCGCAGGATGTAGCCTCCGCGAACTTTGCCTTCGTCCACTGCCACGAAGAGTTCCGAACCCGGCTGTAACAGCGGATCGCCGGCGTCGGGGAACCGCTGATCGGCGGGCGCTCCGCCAGCCAGCAAGCGGGCATGGAATTCGCGGAGCGCGGGCGCGACGTCCGCCGTGTAGGGCAGAATCTGAAGGGCCATCAGGCTCCGCGACGGGAGTGGACGATGCGGGCAAAACTCCCCAGGGTCTTCACCTGGTCCAGATCCTCAGGTGCAAATTGCACGCCGTATTCCTCTTCGAGCGCCAGCACCAGGTTCAGATTTTGCACCGAATCCCAGTTCTCCACCGTCTCCGGAGAGGAATCGGCGGTGACGTCGGCTTCGAAAATATCGGAGGCGATTTCGCAAACACGGCTAAGAACTTGCTCGTCCATAGGTCAGTTTGCTTCATTATGACATTGTGAGGCACAAGGTTCTGCTGATGGCGCGCGAGTTGGGGCTGGGCGGCACGGAGCGGCAATTGGCCGAGACCGCGCTGGCTCTGGACCGCTCGCGCTTCGACCCGCACGTCGCTTGTTTCACCGACGGCGGATTCCGCGCGCGTGAACTGCGCGAGGCGGGAGTTCCCATCTTCGAAGCGGGTGTGCGGTCCTTAATGCCGCGATCCGCGGTGGGCGGCGCGCGGCGTCTGGGCGCGTACCTCAGGCAACAGCAGATTCAACTGGTGCACGCCTTCGATGTCCCCGCCGACCTCTTCGCGGTCCCGGTCGCGCGCTTCTATCGAACGCCCGTCGTGCTCTCCAGCATGCGTGCGCACCGCAGTCTCACGCCGGGCGCCACCCGCCAACTCTTGCGCGCCACCGATCGGATGGTGAACGCAATCGTGGTCAATTCGCGCGCCGTGGCTCGCGAACTGGAACTCGAGGACGGCGTGGCGCCCGGCAAGATGCGGCTCGCCTATAACGGCCTCGATTGCGCCATCTTCCGCCCTGAAGGCCAGCGTGCGACGCTGCCGTGGGATAGCGCCACGGCGGTGATCGGAATTGTCTGCGCGCTACGGCCGGAGAAGGGGCTCGGGGTGCTCGTGGAGGCCTTCCGCAAGGTGAGAGCTACGCGTCCGGGCGTGAAGCTGCTGATTGTCGGCAGTGGTCCGATGCTCGCCGAGTTGCAATCGGCCGCGGGCGAGGATTGCCACTTCCAGCCGGCCGAACGCAATGTCGCGCCATGGCTGCGTGCGATGGATATCTTCGTGCTGCCGTCGCTTTCCGAGGCGCTCTCCAATTCGCTCATGGAGGCGATGGGCTGCGGCTGTTGCCCAGTCGCGTCGGATACCGGAGGCAATCCCGAATTGGTGACGCCCGCCGAGACCGGCATGCTCTTCCCAGTGGGTGATGCCAACGCGCTGGCCGACCGGCTCGCGCGACTGCTGGACGAGCCCGACTACCGCAAGACACTGGCGAATGCAGCCTGTCGAAAGATGCACACCGAGTTCACAAGGGAAATCGCCGCCGAGCGAATGGCGAACATCTACCAGGAATTCCTGGGATAGTTTTTCTCTGCGTTTTCCTCTGCGCCTCTGCGGTGAAAACTCACTCAGAGGTATGCGCGGGCTCGGAAATGGGCGAGTGTCATTTCAACGCAGAGGCGCAGAGAGCGCAGAGAAAAACGCAGAGAAAACAACGGCCAAAGGTTGGCCTACCGGCCGGTCTGAGGACGCGGCGTCGTGGGATTCAAGGGCTGTACGTTCTGATTCATCTTATCCGCCGGAGTCCCTCCAGCACCCGACACATTAGGATTGGGAATCTGCTTCTGCTTTTGCGGATCGAAGATGAATTCCCACTCCTGGTAGAGCGTGCGCTCGTTGTAGACCTTGACCCCTTCGCCTTCTGCGGTGCTGGCCACACCGGCGATCCCGCCGCCGATCATTTGCGCTCCTGCCATCTGCTGCGGCATTCCGCCGGGACGCGGCGTGGTGAGGATGTTGCGGATCATGTCGGCCGCCGCATTCCCCTGGGTCTGCGTGCCGGGCTGTCCGAAGCCCACCGGAGTGCCGTTCGCCCCTGGTTGCGTGGAGTATGGCGAAGCGCCGCCGATCTGCGAATTCACCGGCGCACCCGGCTGTCCCGGCAAAGTCTGCCCCGGATACGTGGCGCCGGGCTGCGAACCGAGCGACGTGCCGCCGCCGACCAGGGACCCGCCGCCGCCCACAAAAGAATTACCGGTTTGCGTGGGCAAAGTTCCCGGACGCTGACCGAGGTTCGCCTGTCCCGGAATTCCCGGCTGTTGCGGGAAACCCTGCTGTTGCGGGAAGCCCTGCTGGCCGGGGAAGCCTTGCGGCGGATACATCTGCTGCCCGGGTTGATTCGTCGTTTGGCCCGGCTGGTACGGTTGTTGTCCTGGCTGATAGGGTTGCTGGCCGGGCTGGTAGTTCGGCTGTCCGGTAACCGTCATTCCCGGCATCTGTCCGTTCTGTCCCGCCAGATTGCCCTGTTGCAGATTGGGATTGCCCTGGCCTTGATTCGTCACATTGGTGCCCGGCAACTGCCCGTTCTCCGAAGGGTTTTGTCCCGGCACCGGCACGATGGTGTTCTGGTTCGCCGACGGATCGCCGCCGCTTGGGAACTGGCCCTGCATGTTCGGCATCGCGCCATCCGACGCGCGGGTGCGGCTTTTCACGTTCGCCCCCCCGCCGCCGGGATTTTGATTCTGTATGCCGCCGAGTCCGGCCAATTCGCCGACGAAGCCGTTCGGCCCCTTCTTCTCGTCCTTGTCGCCGGGTCCCTGCGGCTTGACCACTTTGGAATCGGTGAGTACGCCGCCCTGAATATGAATCAGGCGCCATTCGTCCTTACCGGTCAGCGGATCCTCATAGCGATGCCGCAGGAAGCGCTGGTTCTGGAAACTCTCCAGTTCCTTAATGTCGTTGGGGTACTTCTTAGCCTTGGCAACGAACAACTGAATCGCACGCTTGTACTGCTCGCCGCGGTCGATCAGGACCTCTTCCTTATCGCGCTGCCGCTGCATGGCGTAGCGCGGGAGCTCCATGTACAACGAGATGGCCACTACCGCAGCCATCAGAAACACCAGGAGCAGTGCAAAGCCCCGCTCGTTTTTACGACCACGTTTACGCGGTGCCACCGGCATCCTCCGCAATCTTCAAGGTCTGCTCGCGCTTCAATTCCACGTCTTCCAACACCACCGAGTCGCTATTGATGCGCACCACACGATAGCGTTTCTTCACGGTCTGGCCTTCCGGCGCGAGGATGATGTCTTCGCCATCCAGGAAGAAGGCGGTCTTCTTGTTATCGATTCGCTTGGTGGCCACGCCGTAATACTTGAACGTGATCGGCGGAGGCGGGGGCGGTTGTACCGGACCTGGAGGCGGAGGCGGCGGCGGATCGGGTCTCGGATAATCCATCGCCAACCGCTTGGGCTCGATCTTCGGCTCCGGCCCTTTCATTTCGGCCACCGCTTCAGCCTTGCCGAACTGGAACAGATTGCGCTGTCCGCCATCTAGTTTTACGGATTGTACCTTTGCCAGCAGGTCGAGCCGCAGCGTCGGATCCACGGTTCGCGGATCGATCTGATCTTCCTTGCGCTTGGAACGTAGCGAGGGATGAAACTCGTCGTTGCGCGAGCGGGAAGGGGTCACGATGCGTCGCGGTTCCGTGGCCGGGGTCGACGGACTGGGAACAGGGGCCGGAGTTGCCGGCAGAGTCCCCGCCGCTTCCGCCGCAATGCGTTCGCGCTCCGTCATCACCTTCGGCGCAGGCGGTCCGGTAGACGGGTCCGAAAAGAAGGTCGAATAGACTGCGCCCACCGCCACCAGACCGAAGAACGCCAGCGCGTAGACTTTCTTCTTGTCGTCCGTGCCGAGCTTCATAACCCCACCTTCGGTGCGGTCGCTGGGGGCGGCGCTATCGCCGGCACCGGCACGGGCTCCGCGTCAGGCTCGGCCTTCTCTGGCGGTGCCCCCTCGCCCTGGTCTTTCACAAACGTGTCCACTTTAATCGTGACGTTCAGAATCTGTCCGGTCTGCTGCGGCGCCGCCACCATGCTCTCGATGATCAGGAAGTGCGACGATTTATCCACCATATTGACGAACTTGGAGAGCGCCGCGTAGGTGCCCTGGCAGCCCGCATTAATGGTCATCATGGCCAGCGTGTCCGACCCCTCGATCGGTTCCAGCGTCCACGTGGTGGGCTGGTAGGTGATGCCGGAATCCTTGGCGATCTGCACCAGTTCACCTTGGATGGTGGAGGTGACCACGCGCCGGTCGGTGAAATACTTCCCCATGAACTGATCGCCCTGGCTGCGCGCGGTTTCGATCTT
>JBDTPR010000521.1:0-5212 GCA_039932635.1 Candidatus Solibacter sp. | reverse complement strand
AATGACTGCCGCCCGCAAGGGTACAGGAACCGGCTTACAGTCCGGCAGCTAAACGTTTTCGATCGTTGGGCGACAGACCAGGGAATTTCCTGATATCTTCGCGCCTTTCCAGTCTGCGTAAATACCGTGCGAAATATTCCGCGATATCTCCGCCGTATTGGAAGTTGTACATAATGTCATCGAAGTTCGCCGTATGCGCCAAGCCAAGGGCATGGCCGATCTCATGCAGGCACGTGAGGTAGACGGTGGTTTCCCTCAACAGTCCGGTACCCGGATCCGGCCGGACATAGACATCGCCGCCGCGTGTCTCCCCATATAAACCGGTACGCGTGGAGACCCAGTAGATCTTAATGATCGCCTGCTCCTTCGTCATGGTTCGCTCGGCGCGCAGTTTACCGTCGGACCCGGCCTGCCAGGCTTCCATGGCCCACTGCGCCAGGTCGGTGTCGGCTGTTTTGCAACCCGTTTCGGCGGAGTTGGAACACGGCTCAATCCAATACTTCAGCCCTGCCGCCTGCACTGTACACGCCAATACGATTCCGAGCAGCACAAGTTTCATGCTCACCATAATCCCACCACCTTCCACCAAAACGGGCCCACCCCCAGCCAGATCGCCAGATTGACCAGCGAGATAATCAGCCCCAGGCGCCACCACTCCGCCTGCCGCACGTAACCCGCCCCAAAGAAAACCGGAGCCGACCCGGTCCCGTAGTGAGTCATGGCCGCATTCAAATTCGAGAAATAGGCCAGCGCCAGTGCGCCCATCATCGGCGGCACTCCCGCCGCCAGAATCGCCGCGAGAAACGCGGGATACAACGCCGTCACGTGTCCCGTCATACTGGCGAAGGCGTAGTGGATGTAGCAGTAAGCGGTCACCAGCGCGGCCATCGCCAGCGGCCACGCCCAGCCGTGCATGCCTGCGAAGAGATCAGCACTCAGAACCTTGATGGCGCCGTTCTCATTGAGCACGTCCGACATCATCACCAGGGGCGCAAACCAGATCAGCGCGTCCCAGGCGCGATGCTCGGCCAGCAGATCTTCCCAGGCGATGACTTGGGCCAGCAGCAACGCGCACAATCCGGCGAGCGCTACAAACGTATTCGGTACTCCGTGGAGGGGCGAGGTCACCCAACCCGTCATCACGCCCAGCATGATCGCCACCAGCCACTTCTCCTGCCGTTCCATGGGACCGCGGCGCGCCAGTTCCCGCCGGGCCATGTCGCGCGCCGCGCCGGTATCCGTGATCTCCGGCCGCACCATGCGGAAGAGCAGCCACGGCACGATGGAGAGGGTCAGGAAGCCCGGCAGGCACGAGCCCGCGAGCCAGCGCCCCCACGTCAACTCGACGTGTCCGATGTTGTGTGCGAACTCGGCAATCAGCGGATTCGCGGCCATCCCGGTGAGGAACATTGCCGAAGCGGCATACGTCGTGTGGAAGCTGACCAGCACCAGGAAGGCGCCGATCTTGCGCGCCGTCGGCCCTGGTTCGGACCCGAAGGCGGCGGCCACAGACCGCGTGATCGGAAACACCACGCCCCCGCCGCGCGCCGTGTCCGAGGGGATGAAGGGGGCCAATACCAGATCGGCCGCTGCCAGCGAGTACCCCAGGCGCAAGGGCGTGCGCCCGAAGCGCTCGATGAACTGATAGCCCACACGGCTGCCGAATCCCGTTTGTGTGACCGCGCGGGAAAACAGAAATGCCGTGAACACCAGCCACACGGTGACATTGCCGAAACCCGCCAGGACGCGCGCCGCGGTCAATGTGCCGGTGAGCACCAGCAGGGTCATCGCCAGCAGTACGCTGACGCCCATGCGCACCGGTTGCGCCACCAGCGCCAGGATGGTGGCCACGAAGATCGCCAGCACGTGCTCCTGCGCGCGGTTCAAGCCGGGCAGCGTGACGGAGTAGAGGATCAAGCCGGGCGCCAGCACGGCGGTCCAGCGCCAGATGATCGTAGGGGCGGGCACGAACGAACATTGTCTCGCAATACCGGGCGGGATTCGCGCCAATATTCGAAGCTATCCGAGGCCGGCCGGGTCGGCGCGGTCTGCCGTGCGCGGCGCCCGAGCGCCAGGCGTCGCGGGTGCTCGCGCGGCAGCAGAATGTGCCAGACTTCCCGGGACGCCGGCATCCTTTGGTGAGGGTAGCGTGGCGCCCTTCACCGGCACAACGGAATTTGACAGCGCGCGTATTTCCTCCTTATACTACTGCCTACATAGTCGAATGTCGAAAACGAAATCCGACAATAAAGACCTCGCTGCCGATCGCGACCTCTACTCCGGTCTGATTCGTCTTCACGTTTTGCATCACGCCGTCGAAGAACCCATCTTCGGCCTCGGCATGATGGAGGAACTGGCGCGCCACGGTTACCGCATCAGTCCCGGCAGCCTGTACCCGCTGCTGCACGGCCTGGAAAAGAAGGGGTATCTGCGCTCCAAGCAGCAGGTCAACGGCAAATCGCGTCGCACTGTATACCGCGCCACGGCATTGGGCCGCAGAGCGCTGGAGGCATCGAAGAGCAAGGTGCGCGAGTTGTTTCATGAATTGATGGAAGGCGAATAAACGTGCGAAGAATCTGGCGGGTTTGCATACTGGCATGGTGGGCCGCAAACCTGGCGCATGCCCAGCCGACAGCTCTGACCGTGGGTCAGGCGGTGGAGCGAGCCCTTAAGAACTACCCTTCGATCCGGGTTTCCCGCGAGCAGATCGATGCTGCCTCCGCCGGCATACGCCTGGCGCGTACCGCTTACCTGCCGCAAGCCAACGCCCTGGCGCAGGTTAACCGCGCCACTCGCAACAACGTCTTCGGCCTGCTCCTGCCTCAAAGTACGCTGCCTTCCATCTCGGGTCCCGTGCTCGGCACCAACAATCTGGGCACGACGTGGGGCACTGCTCTCGGTGTGCTGGTGAGTTGGGAGCCGTTCGACTTCGGCCTGCGCCACGCCAATCTCGCCATCGCCGGCGCCCAGAAGGCGGAGACCGAGGCCGCCTTGAAGCGCACCGAATACGAAATCGCCGTCGCTACGGCCGACGCGTGTCTCACACTGGCCGCCGCGCAGGAGACCGTGCGCACCGCGCAGGCCGCCGTGGACCGCGCAATGGTTCTGCGGCGCACAATCGGCGCCCAGGTGGACGCGCAGCTGCGCCCCGGCGCCGACGCCTCGCGCGCTGAGGCGGAGGTGGTCGCCGCCCGTACGCAAGTCATCCAGGGGCAGCAGGCGGCCGACGTCGCGCGCGCCACGCTCGCTCAGTTCACCGGCCTCGAGCCCGAGCAAATTGCGCTCGAGACCGCGCGTCTGCTGCAACTCCCGCCGGAGCAGGCGGCGCCACCGTTCGACACGTCGAAGAATCCCGTGGCCGTCCAGCAGCAGGCCGTGGTGGAGGAAACCCTGGCCCGCCTGAGGGCGATAGAGCGCTCGTATTTTCCGCGCTTCTCGCTGCAGGGCGCGGCCTACATGCGCGGTTCCGGCGCCGAGACCAACGGCAATATTCTCGGCGGCGCCAACGGGCTGGCGCCCAACACGCAGAATTACGCGCTCGGTTTCACGGTGACGTTTCCCATCTCCGAGCTTCCCGCTTTGCGCGCCCGCCAGGACGCGCAGAACGCCGCTATTCGCGCGCAGCAGGCACGCGCCGAACAGATCGCCGCAGAGTTGAAGGGCCAGTGGAATCGTGCCGTCGCCATGTTGAACGGCGCGCGCCGCGTGGCCGCCAACACGCCCGCGCAGATCGCCGCGGCGCGCACAACTACCGAGCAGGCCACCGCGCGCTATCAGGCGGGACTCGGCACCATCGCCGAGATCGCTGAAGCCCAGCGCCTGCTGACCCAGGCGGAGATCGACGACGCCCTCGCGCACCTTGCCGTATGGCGCGGATTGCTCGCCGTGGCCGCCGCCGCGGGCGACCTACACCCCTTCGTCGCCGAGGTGGGCCAGTAACCCATGCGACTCGTACTTGCCGCCCTATCGCGCCCGCTGACCGTTGTCGTCGCGCTGATCGCGGTCGCGCTCTGTGCCGTCCTCGCTCTGGAACGCATGCCGGTGGACATCTTCCCGCAGGTGGGCGATCCGGCAATCTACGTGGCGCAGCCCTACGGCGGCATGGATCCCGCACAGATGGAAGGCTACCTCACTTACTACTACGAGTATCACTTCCTCTACATCACCGGCATCGATCACGTGGAGAGCAAGAGCATACAGGGCGCCGCGCTCATGAAGCTCGTCTTCCACGAGGGCACCAATCTCAGCCAGGCGATGTCGGAGACGGTGGGCTACGTGAATCGCGCCCGCGCTTTTATGCCGCCAGGCACGGTGCCTCCCTTCATCACGCGCTTCGACGCGGGCAGCGTCGCGGTGGGACAACTGATTTTCAGCAGCGCGGCCCACACGCAGGGCGAGATGCAGGATTACGCGCTGAACCGCGTGCGGCCCCTGTTTGCGACCTTGCCCGGCGTGTCGGCTCCTCCGCCCTTCGGCGGCAATCAGCGCACGATCGTGGTCACCCTCAATCCCGACAGGCTGCGACAATACGGCGTCTCGCCCGACGAAGCGATGGCCGCTGTCTCACGCTCCTCAGTGGTCATGCCCTCGGGGAATATCGCCACCGGCACGCTGAATCGCATTGCCCGCTCCAACGCCGCGCTCGGCGGCAACCTGCCCGATCTGCTGAGCACGCCGATACGCCCCGGCGCCGGCACCACCGTCTATCTACGCGACATTGGCACCGTCGAAAACGGCACCGACCTGATCACCGCTTACGCTCACGTCAACGGCAAGCGCACCGTGTACATTCCCGTGACCAAGCGCGCCGATGCTTCCACGCTCTCGGTGATCAACGCGGTGAAGGCCGCTATCCCTGAGTTCAAGAAGGCAGTGCCCGATGACGTCGATGTCCGATTGGAATTCGACCAATCTCCGTACGTGCGCAATTCCATACGCTGCCGGGGTTTGCCCTCGGCTCGATGTTCCTTGGGCCGTTCCATCTGCGCTGGTACGCGCTGGCCTACATTGCCGGCCTGGTGCTCGGGTGGCGCTGGATGGTTTACCTGATCCGCAAGGATCGGCTGTGGACGCCGAACAAGCCGCCGCTGACGCCGCTCTTGGCCGACGACTTTTTGTTTTGGGCGACGCTTGGCGTCATCCTCGGCGGGCGCATCGGCTACGTGCTGTTCTACATGCTGCCGAGCGCGACCGAGCGGGCCAAGATCGGCGA
>JBDTPR010000520.1:0-5217 GCA_039932635.1 Candidatus Solibacter sp. | reverse complement strand
GCACGGTGCGCGGCGACCTGCACGATATCGGCAAGAACCTGGTCTGCATGATGGCCGAGGGCGCGGGCTTCGAGGTCCACGACATCGGGGTGGACCAGAGTCTGGAGAAATTCATGGCCGCGGCCGAAAAATGCCACCCCACCATCATTGGCATGAGCGCGCTATTGACCACCACCATGACGTACATGAAGACGGTGATCAACGGCTTCGAAGCGGCCGGTAAGGGGCATATCAAAATGGCCGTCGGCGGGGCGCCAATCAGCCAGATGTACGCCGACGAAATCGGCGCCGATGGCTACGGCATGAACGCTTCGGCGGCGGTGGATCTCTTCCTGCGCTTGGCGGCCGAGACGAAGGCCGAGAATTTGGTTGCGCATGGCGACTTATAAAATTTTGTACTGGCAGGAAGTCCCCTCGCAGATCTTTGTGGAGGACGATTCCGAAGACTGCACCGTGCAACTCGCCGAACGTTTTCAGGAACGCATCGACCTGATGGCCGCCAAGCGCGGGTTGCAGGATACCGACAGCTACCTGGCGCAGTGGAAGTGGAGTGACGAGGAAGAACGCGAGGGCACGGCCCGGGAGGTTGCAGCCGCGGTGATCGCGGAGTTGGAGGCGCAGGCGGACTGGTAGTGATGGCTACGCTCTCGATCAACGGACAGACCATCGAGGCCATTGCGGGCAGCATTCTCTTCGAATGCGCCGAGAGCATGGGAATCGCTGTGCCCACTTCGTGCCGCAAGCAGGGCAAGTGCAAGGAGTGTATCGTCGAGGTGGCCGAGGGCATGGGCGGACTCTCCGAACGCACCACGGCGGAAGCGCACCTGCGCGGCGATTTTCGTTTGTCCTGCCAGGCGCGCATCGAGAGCGGGCCGGTACGCTGCCACACGATGCGGCGCGCGAACATGCGCATTGAGCGGCACGCCTATGGCTTGCCGCATGGTCGCGGCGCGGAACTGGATCCGGCGGTGACGCGCAATAGCGAACGCATTCTGATCGATGGAGTGGAAATCGCGTGCGGTACGGGGCCGCTGCACGGTATCGCGATGGATCTCGGCACAACGACGGTGGTGCTGCGGTTGTTCGACCTGGAAACGGGCGAGCAGATCGCCGACACGTCGTTCGAAAATCCGCAGCGCTTCGGCGGCAGCGATGTGATGTCGCGCATCAGTTACGATGGCGAGCATCGCGGCCTTTTGATGCGCACGCTGGCGGGATATTTGACGCGCGCCATCGAGAGCCTGCCGGTGGATCCGGCGAGCATCTACGAGATGGTGGTGGCGGGCAACTCCACCATGCGCGACCTCTTCTTCGGCAAGAGCGTCTACAGCATCGGGCAGAATCCGTATCAATCGATTACGGAGATCGAGGTGGCGGAGGGTAAGCGCGAAAGCACCAGTCTGGTGTCCGACGGGCGGCGCTGCCTGCTGCCGATCCATCCGCGGGCGCGCGTCTACGGCTTGCCGGTGCTGAGCGGACACGTGGGCGCCGATGCGGCGGCCTGCATGCTCGCGGTGGACATCGCGGAGGAAGATCGCACGGTCGCGGTGATGGATATCGGGACCAATACGGAGCTGATCCTGGGCAACCGGCGGCGCGTGCTGGCGGCGTCGTGCCCGGCGGGTCCGGCGTTCGAAGGCGGCGCGATTTCGTGCGGCATGCCGGCACTGGATGGCGCGATCGAGGACGTGGCGCTGAATGACGCGGGCGAGTTCGAAATCGGCGTGATCGGCGGCGGGGCGCCGCAGGGGATCTGCGGCAGCGGCCTGGTCGATTTGATGAGCGAGTTGCTGCGCACCGGGCGGATGAACGCGATGGGCCGCTTCGAGGACGAGCGTCGCGTAGTTGTCGATGAGGCCAACGGCGTCTATTTCCTGGAGAGCGACGTGAATGAGTTGGCGCAGGCCAAGGGCGCGAATGTCGCGGGCTTGCAGGTGGTGTGCAACGCGTACGGCATCGATTTCGACGAGATCGACGTGTTCTACCTGGCGGGCGGCTTCGGACGGCACCTCAAGGTGGATGCGTCGCGGCGTATCGGACTGATTCCTGCGCTGCCCGATGAGAAGGTGGTGCAGGTGGGCAATGCGGCCATCGAAGGCGCGTGCCTTGTGCTGCTCTCGATGCGGCGGCGCGCGGAATTGGAAGGGCTGGTGAGGCGCGTGGAGCATTGCAGGCTGGAGACGCATCCCGCGTTCTTCGATTACTTCGTCGAGGGCTGCCAGTTCAAAGCGGTCGAATCGGCCAACGGGGTGGCGGGATGACGGAGTGGAGCGAGACGCGCTTGCAGGTGGAAGTGCAGCCCGCGGAGTACCTGCGGCTGCTCGGATATCCGGCGGGCTTTGTGCTCGAAGGCCGGGCGCGCGAGTTGGCGGATGGCGCGCAATCCTGGTACGCGGAGCACGGGCGTCCGTGGCTTTATGCGCGCGAAATCCAGGGCTCGGCGGTGAGCGGCGCGTCGGTACAATTGGAAGGCGAGCGGTTCCACAGCGCGGCGCTCGGCGAGCGTTTTGCGTGCTCGCAGGCGGGCGGCGCGGTGCTGGCGGCGTTGAGCGCGGGCACAGAGGTGGAGGCCGAGGCGCAGCGCCTGTGGCTCGATGAGCGCCCCGACGAATACTACTTCATGGAAGTGCTGGGCTCGGCGGTGGTGGAGCGCATGGCGGCGATGGCCGGCGCGCGCCTCTGCGAGTGGGCCGACACTCGCAATCTGGCAGTGCTGCCGCATTACAGCCCCGGCTATCCCGATTGGGACATTGGCGAACAAGGGCGGCTACTTGCGCTGCTTAAGAATTCGGCGAAGGTGCCGGGAGAGATCGAGGCGCTGGAGAGCGGCGCGCTCAAGCCCAAAAAATCGCTGCTCGCGGTCTTTGGACTCGCGCCCGCGACGGCCGGTGTGAAGCGGCTGACGGATACCACGCCCTGCGAGAATTGCACGCTGCCGGGCTGCCGGTTCCGGCGTGTGAGCTACGCGGTGAATAGCAAAGCGCTGCGCAAGTGGGCCAGGGAGCGTCTCACACTGACTGCGGCCGCGGACGGCGGTATCGAGGCGCAATTCCTTTACGAGGGCACCACCTGCACCAACATGGGACGCGCGCTGCGCTTCGAATACCGCGTGAAACTGGGTCCGCGCGAGGCGGGCTATCCGATTGTTGACCAGGAGTGTGTGCCGGAGCCTGGCGACACGGGGCATCGCTTCATGTGCCGATATCTGGAACAGGGCGAGGCGCTGATGACGACCATCGCCGGGGAGAGGCCGCTGCGCGGCCAGAGGCTCGACGAGGCGCTGCAATGGGAGCGGCCCGCCACCGGCGCGGGATGCTACTGCGAAGCGGCCAGTCGCGCGCACAAATGGGGCCTGGCGCTGGAGACCATTCACTACGCGCTGGCGCAGCGCGATATAGGAAACGAATGAGAGAGCTATTACACAACGTGATTCGAACGCGCACCCTGCTGGGCGATGGCGCCATGGGCACGCAGTTGATGATCGCCGGACTGGAGCAGGGCAATTGCGGCGAGGCCTGGAATGTGACCGAGCCCGAGCGTGTCCTCGACATTCAGCGGCGCTATGCGGAGGCCGGGTCGGACTGCATTCTGACCAACACTTTCGGCGGGTCGCGCATCATGCTTAATCGGCACGGGCAGCGCGACAATGTGGCGGGGATCAATCGCGCTGGGGTGGCGATCGCACGGCGCGCGTTTGGCAATCGTGAAGGCTACGTGATCGGCGATATCGGGCCCTTCGGCGGCCTGATGGAGCCCTACGGCGATTTCACCGAGGATCAGGTGCGCGAGGCATTCGAGGAGCAGGCGCAAGCGCTGGTGGCTGCGGGCGCCGACGCCATCATGATCGAAACCCAGACTTCGCTTGAGGAGTTGACCATCGGGATTCAGGCGGCGAAAGCGGCGGGCGCGCCATGCATCATCGGCAGCATGGCCTACGATGTGACGCTTGACGGGTCCACGTTCCGCACCATGATGGGGATCGACCCGGAGCGTGCCGCGCGCTGCATGGTGGAAGAGGGTGCGCACATTGTGGCTCTGAATTGCGGCACCGGCATGGATATGGAACGCGCGCGCCAGGCGTTGTTGCGGTACAAGGCGGTCACCGGCCTGCCGGTGATGGTGCAGCCCAATGCGGGGCTGCCGAAACTCGTTGCGATGAAAGTGGTCTACGACGAGACTCCGGAGCAGATGGTGTGCGGCGTGGTTCCGTTGTTGGAAGCGGGCGTCAATCTTTTGGGCGCATGCTGCGGCAGTACGCCGGATCATATTCGCGCATTCCGCGCGGCCATGGACGAATACGCGGTGGCGAAGGGAGCGTGGTATGAAAACCAGACTGTGTGATGTGAATGTGGGAGCGCTCGAGAAACTCCCCGCGCTCACCGACGACAAGAGCGGCGTCGGCGTGCACTATGTGGACGCCTATATCAAGCCGATGAATCTGAAGTTGCCCGATGGCACTCCAGTGAAATGCAAGCGCAAAGGGATCAAGATCGTGCTTTCGGCCGGCGGCAAGAAGGGCGAGGGATTGCTGCGCAGGGTGGCGCTGGGACCGGACCCGATCGTGATGCTGGACGCGGCCTTGCAGGATGCCGCGAAGTCCGCGGGGATCCAACTGACGGTGGAAGACGGAGCCATCTTCGTCGAGTTCTGATGCTTATGCGGCGGCCAATTCTGGCTGCATCCGGCTCTTAGCCGGATAGGCGGGCAGCAGTCCGCCAGCGGGATCTCTACTCGTAGCGCAGCGCCACGATGGGGTCAATCTTGGTCGCCCGGCGGGCCGGTATGTAGATCGCCAGACCCGCCGCGGCGATCAACGCCACCGGAATTGCCGTAAAGGTGAACGGGTCGTTGGCTGTCACTCCGTAGATCAGCGACGCCATCAGGCGGGCGAAGCCAAATGCCAAGGGCAGGCCGACAGCGAGTCCCGCGGCGATGGTGAAAAATCCTCGGCGGAAGATCATGCCAAGAACGTTCTGGCGTTCCGCGCCCAGTGCCATGCGAATGCCGATCTCGTGGGTCTGCTCCGAAACCATGTACGCCATGACGCCGTAAACTCCGATCGCCGACAGGCAGAGCGCCAGCACGCCGAAAACTCCCATCAATACCGCCATGTAATTCAAGCCGATGGCGCGATTGTGGATGGCGCGCGCCATGGTCCGCATATCGGTGACCGGCTGTTCGCGATCCACCGCACGCACCGCGGCAGTAACGGCCGGC
>JBDTPR010000519.1:0-5220 GCA_039932635.1 Candidatus Solibacter sp. | reverse complement strand
ACTCGGCTCGCGCATCAGTTCCTGGATTACCTGCTGCGGCCCGCGGTGTCGGCGAAGATCGTAGAGGCCACTCGCACGGCGACGGCCAACGGTGCGGCTCTCAATTTGCTGCCCAATTCGGTGCGGAATACACCGAGTCTCTATCCGCCACCCGATGTGTTCGCAAGGGGCGAATGGCCTCGTACGCTCGACTCCGCCACTCAGCGACTGCGCGACCGCATCTGGACGGAAATCAAATCGGCGTAGGGCGCCCGCGAACCTTTGATGACGAGGCGGGCCCAATCGGAGCAGCGACCGTCAGGGAGCGGTTGGCAAGCGGCGTCGCTCAAGTTAGCAAGCGCTCCCTCCCGGCCGCGGCCCTGATTGGGGCTCGGCTCTGATTGTTAGTGGGCGTGTGGTTCGGTACGCGCCGCGATCGGCACTGCCTTCGCCGCAGCCTTCACTTCGGGCCGTATGATATCCACGCTGCCCTTGAAATAGGCGCCGTCGTCGATCCGGATCCCCGCGCCCCTGATGTCGCCGATCAGACTCCCCTGATCGCGGATCGAGATCTTCGACGTGACCTCCACGTTGCCCTGGACGCTTCCGAAGATGGCTACTTCATGCGCCTTGATGTTGCCTTTCACCTTGCCGTTGGGGCCGACTGTCAACATGCTCTGCGATTCAAGGACGCCATCGACCTCGCCCTCCACGATGAGTTCCTGCGCCGCGCTGATGTCGCCAATAATCGTCATCGAGCGGCCGATCACCGCCGGTGGGGCCGGCGGGTTCACCACGGGCGCAAGCGAAGCGATGGGAGCAGGGGCCGCGGTTGTGGTCCGAATGGGTTCAGGAGGCATGACGGCAGCGGGTTCCTCTTTTTGCTTATTCCACATCCTTTAAAGAGCAGCACCCGGAGTGCCAGTTGCTTCTCCCTTCTTCTTTCAGCGCCGGTGCGTCCCGGCGCCGCGTAACTTTTACGCAAACGCCGCCGCACCGTGGAAATACGACATGCGCTTGACACACGCCCCTTCCCGCTACTATTGTGAGCAAGGGAAAGCCCACCCTAACCTATGCTCCGCAACCTTGTCCTCAGCGGCCTCGTAATCGCCGCAAGCCTTTGTGCCGCCTCCAAGAATCTGGAGATCTACTGGATTGACGCCGAGGGCGGCGCTGCCACGCTGATCGTCACGCCCGCCGGGCAGTCCCTGCTGATCGACACGGCGAATCGCACGCCCGACGACCGCGACGCCAAGCGCATCTTGGCCGCCGCCCAGCAGGCCGGCCTCACCAAGATCGATATCCTGCTTACGACGCACTTCCATTCCGACCATATCGGCGCCATGCCGGCGCTCGCCAAACTGATCCCGATCGAGATGTACATGGATCACGGCGAGACGATCGAGATCGCCCGCCCCAACGTCGCGGCCGCGTACAAGGCCTACGTCGAGTTGACCGAGGGCAAGCGCAAGAGCCTGGCCGCGGGCGACAAGATTCCGCTGAAGGGCGTCGATATCACGGTGGTCGCGTCCAATGGCAAGGCCATCACCAAGCCTTTGAAGGGCGGCGGTCCCAACGCCAAAATCTGCGCCGACTGGAAGGACAAGACCACGCCTGAGCCCGATCCCGACAACGACATGAGCGTCGGCATTCTGCTCAAATTCGGCAAATTCGACTTCCTCGATCTCGGCGACCTCACCTGGAATTACGAGAAGGCGCTGGTGTGCCCCACCAATATGATCGGCAAGATCGATCTGTACCAGACCACGCACCATGGCCTGGATCGTTCCAACTCGCCGCAATTCGTCTGGTCGGTGGCGCCCACGGTCGCCATCATGAATAACGGCCCGCGCAAAGGCGGACCGCCCGCGGTTTTCGAGATTCTGCGCAAGTCGCCCGGCATCGAGGACATCTGGCAGGGACACGTCGCCATGGGCGCGCCCAAGGAAGTCAACACCGACGAGAAGATGATCGCTAATCTGGGTCCCACACAGGATTGTCCCGCTAACCTGATCAAGGTCTCGGTGGCGCCCGACGGCAAGTATACCGTCACCAACGCGCGCAACGGCTTCAGCAAAACGTACGCGGCAAAATAGTGCTACCCCCGTCGCGCCGACAGTTACTCGCCGCCGCCGGAACACTCTGCACCCCGCTCGCCCGAGCCTGGCAGGATCCCACGTTCTCCACTGAGATCAAGGTGGTCAACGTGCTCGCAACTGTTCGGCATGCCAACGGCGACATCGAGCGCCGCCTCACTAAGGATGACTTTGTCCTCACCGAAAACGGCCATCCCCAACAGATCCGCTATTTCTCCGCCGAGACCGATCTTCCGCTCACCATCGGGCTGATGATCGATACCAGTTGGAGCCAGCGGCGAGTGATGGACGCGGAGAAGGTGGCGAGCTTTGCCTTCGTCGATGAGGTGTTGCGCGAAACCACCGACCATATTTTCCTGGTGCAGTTCGATATGGGCATCGAATTTCGCCAGAAGCTCACCTCTTCGCGCACAGATTTCGAGGGCGCCCTCAGGCGGGTCGAATTACCGTCGCTGCGGCAGCTGGAATTGCAGCACGGCGGGGGAACGCTGCTCTACGAAGCGGTCGCCGTCGCCGCCCGCGACGTGATGCGCACGGTCGATGGCCGCAAGGCGTTGATCATCCTCTCCGACGGTGTGGATACGCAGAGCCAGGTGCCGCTCACCACCGCGATCGAGGAAGCGCAGCGCGCCGGAACCCTGATCTACAGCATCGTCTTCTCGGACGCCAACGCCTACGGCACCAACCTCGGCCCCCTGTTGGGGAGCCCCGATTCCAGCCAGGGCCGCAGCGTGCTGCAGCGCCTCTCCCGCGAAACCGGAGGGCGCTGCCTGGAAGTCTCCAAGACGCTCTCGATTGAGCAGATCTTCAAAGATATTCAGGACGAGTTGCGCAGCCAGTATAATCTCGGTTTCGTCTCCGACGTCCCGGTACGCATCTCCGAGTTCCGTAAACTGCAACTCACCACGAAATCGAAAGGCTACGTGGTGCAGTCGCAGACCCGGTATTGGGCGAAGCGGTAACGTACTCGCCGCCGGGGATTCACCGCAGAGACGCAGAGGCGCAGAGAACACATCGGGACAAAAGTGGCTTGGTTTTCTCTGCGCTTATCTCTGCGTCTCTGCGTCTCTGCGGTGAGACTATGGTGGCAAGTTGCGCGGGACTTCAGCGCTAGCCTACTTTGTAGCCTTCCCAGCGGGCTACTACTGCGCTCGCCAGGCAATTGCCCAGCACGTTCACGCTCGTGCGGGCCATATCCAGAACGGCATCCACGCCCAGCAGGATTGCGAAGCCTTCCACCGGGAGTTTGAAGGCCGTCAGGGTTCCGGCCAGAATTACCAGCGCGGCGCGCGGTACACCGGCCACTCCCTTACTTGTCAGCATCAGCGTCAGCATCATCACCAACTGCTCGCCGAATGACATGTGCACGCCCGCTGCTTGCGCCACGAACATCGACGCCATCGAAAGATACAGCGTCGTGCCATCCAGATTGAAGCTGTACCCCGTCGGAATGACGAAGCCCACGATGTGTTTCGGCACGCCGAACTTTTCCATATTTTCCAGCGCCAGGGGTAGCGCCGCCTCGCTGCTGGCCGTCGAGAACGCGATCAGGAAGGGCTCGCGCACGGACCGATAGAATGCTCCCAACGGCACGCGCGCGATCATGATCACTGCGCCGAATACCACCACCACGAAGATCGCCAGCGACGCATACAAGGTCACGATCAGCTTGCCGAGCCCGAACAGCACCGCGACGCCCTTCGTCCCGACCGTCACCGCGAGCGCCGCGCCCACACCGAGCGGCGCAAGGTACATCACGTACTTCGTGTACTTGAACATCACTTCGGCGAGCGACGCGCAGAACGTCACCACGGGCGCCGACTTCTCGCCGATCGCCGCGCACGCCGCACCAAAGAGGAACGCGAAAACCACCACCTGTAAAACGTCGTTGCGCGCCATCGCGTCGAAGATACTCGCGGGGAAGGTGTGCTCCAGCACGCTGGCGAGCGTGGTCGGCGCCGCCGGAGCCAGCGAGTCTGCCGCCGATCGCGAAATCGGCACGCCCTCGCCCGGACGCACCAGATTCACCACGCCCAGCCCCAGAAACAACGCGCACGTGGTGACGATTTCGAAATAGAGAATCGCTTTCGCGCCGATGCGGCCCATGTTCTTGAGGTCGCCCGCACCCGCAATCCCCGCGACCAGCGTACCGAATAAGAGGGGCGCGATAATCGACCGGATCAAGCGAAGAAACACCGTGCTCATCAGCCCGAGCTGCTTGGCGAAACCAGGCGCCAGGACACCCACCGCCACGCCCGCCGCCATGCCGATGAAGATCCACCCGGTCAGCGAAACCTTTTTCATCGTTCTCCCCACTTGAGCTTTTGCCGCAGCACATCGAAGAACATCATGCGCGGAGGCCGGGTCAACAGCAGCGAATGGTGCGAGCTGTGGCACACCACCACGTCGTGCTCGCGAATCGGAATACCGACCTGCCCGTCGATTGTGAGGTAGACGCTCTCATCGGGGCCGCGCGAGGTCACGCGGATTATGCTCGTCTCCGGCACCAGCACCGGACGATTGGTCAGCATGTGCGGGCAGATCGGCGTGAGGCAGATCGTGGGCACCGAGGGGAAAATGATCGGGCCGCCCGCGCTCAAGGAATAGGCTGTGGAACCCGTCGGCGTCGCGATAATCAGGCCATCCGCTTTATACCGGCAGACGAACTGCTCATCCACGTACGTGTCGAGGTCGATCATGCGGGCGATCTCGCTCTTGGTGAGAACGGCATCGTTCAACGCATCGAAACTCGCCACCACTTCGCCGCCGCGGATCACTTCGGTGTTCATCAGTTTGCGGCGCGCAATCCGGTGTTCGCTGCGCAGCGCGCGTTCCAGTTCCGGGTACAGCTCCTCCACCGTGATCGCGGTGAGAAATCCCAGGCCGCCGAGGTTGACCGGGAACAGCGGGATCTCGCGCCGCCCGATGGCGCGCGCCGCCGAGAGCAGCGTGCCATCGCCGCCCAGCACGATCACCATGTCGCAGTTCTCGGGAACCTGGTCGCGCGGCAGGCCCTTTACGCCACCCGCGTAGATGCCCGTTTGCTCATCGATCCGGATGGCGATTCCGCGCGCGTTCAGCCATTCGATCAGCTTGGGCACCAGGTCGGCGGCAGGCGAATTCGGTTTCGAAATAATGCCTACGA
>JBDTPR010000518.1:0-5225 GCA_039932635.1 Candidatus Solibacter sp. | reverse complement strand
CTTGGCCAGTTCCGCACCTTCCCGGTAGGCGATCATCCAGCCGGTAACGTATCGGCTGAAGACGTCGAGGATGACATAGAGGTAGAAGTAGGTCCACTTGACCGGCCCCCGCAGCTTGGTGATGTCCCAGCTCCCCAGTTGGTTGGGCGCCGTGGCCAGCAACTCGGGCTTATGGTAAGCCGGATGCACGAGTTGGTCGCGACGCTCGCGAGACTCCCCCTCTTGTTCCAGGATGCGGTACATAGTGCGCGTCGAGCAGAGATACTGGCCTTCGTCCAGCAGGGTGGCCTGCACGGCTGCCGGAGAGCGGTCCTGGAATCGCTCTTCATGAAGGACCTGTAGCACCGCATCGCGTTCAGCTTCACTGAGGGAGCGAGCGGAGCCGCCCGCTCTAACGGTAGAGCCGGATCGGTCGCCGGCGATCCCGGCGAACCCAAGACCGGCCGCTGCCGATAGAAGGAAGCCCGGGCCACCGCAAGCAAATCGCAGGCGGCCACGACGCCAACAGTGGGGGCCAACTGGGTGACGGCCTCCATCAGGGTTGCTCCTTGGGGTCCGCCTTCGGCAGCGGCCACCCCAACAGAGCGCCCACTTTTTTTTGAACATCAATGACGATGGCCGCTTTGCGCAATTCCTCGGTGAGGCGCTGGTTCTCCCGGCGGAGCTTTTGCATTTCCTCTTCCTGCGGATTTCGCTTAGATTTGGGGCCACGTTTATGCGGAGTCAGGCCCTTGAGAATGCCGGCCTGCCGTTCCCGACGCCAAGTGACGAGGTGGGAGGAGTAAAGACCTTCACGTCGCTGCAACGCGCCGATCGCGCCAGGTTGAGCGGCGGCCGCATCGGCCTCAGCCAGAATCCGTAGTTTGTACTCCGCAGTGAATGTCCGGCGCTTGGCATCAATCACCACCTCCGGGTCGGGTCGCGGCTGGTTGGGCGGTTCGGGCGCGGCGGAGAAGTCGAAGATATTCCGTTGTTCTTCACATTGATTCCTGTTCTCGCCCTGCTCAGTAATTATGACCGGGAGAACTGTCTCATCAATGTTGGCACGGAGGGGCGTGATGGAAACATCGCGGCCTCATTGAAGCTCGATCAGCGCATTCGTCACCGCCGTGCCGCTCGGATCTTTCCGTGATGGAAACATCGCGGCAGAGTTTTGGTCGCTTGACGGTAGCCTGCGGCGAAGTTGAGGGTGCGATTTCGTACCTTGTTATACACGGCAGGAATTACCGGTCGAGACTCCACGCCTTCAGGGGCGGAGACCCAGTTTGTTGCAGTTACGGGCTTGGCAGGCAGCGTGCACGTGCACCTGCGAGAGGTTGTTATGAACAAACTTCTGGGTGCAGCATTATTAGCCGGTATGATGGCCAGCGCTTATGGCCAGGCGGATGTACGCGACGCCGTGCGTTGGGAACACGCGAAGGAACGCGCGGCAGCTCGGCAGGCGGCCATCGGGCGGGGCGGCGAGACCAAAGCACAGGACGGGAATACGGCGTCCGAACCGGCAGCCACACCGGCACGAGTGAGCGGCGTGCAGGCTGCCATCAGTTACGAACGGTTCAAGGAAGCCGCGGCGGCCCGGCAGGCTCGGATTGAAGCACGCGGTGAAAAATCGCCGAACACCGTCACAGCCAGCGGCCGGGGTGGAAGACAATGAAGACCGAAATTCAGACCGACGTCACACTGGCCGAAGGCGAACGCGGCCTGGTTGCTCAAATGCAGTGCGACATCTCCATCCGCAACGCCGCCGAGGTTCACCGCATCCTGTTAGGGGCCTGGAAAGAGCGTCCGGAACGCGGAGAACTGCTGGTCGACCTGGAGCAGGCACGGCATATCGACAGCTCAGGAATCGGCGCTCTTATGGAGTTGGTCAGAGACGGGATACCGCTGAGCCTGTGCAACCTGCAGGACTCGCCGCGCCGCCTGCTGGAACGAACCGGTCTGTCCACCCTGTTCCGGATCTATCCTGTCTGCGCGGCAGTACCGGTCAACTAATCGTTCACCAGGGCCCAGATCATTTCTCCCTCGGCGCGCGAGCGGGTTATGATGTTGCCATGTTGAAGGATCGGGTCGCATTGATCAGCGGAGCTGCCACGGGCATCGGCGAGGCCGTTGCGCGGGTCTTTGCCGCCGAGGGCGCGCATGTGCATGTTCTGGACCGGGACTTTGCCGGTTGCCAGGAGGTGGCGGCATCGATTGCGGCGTCGGGCGGGCAAGCGACGGCCTATGGCGGCGACGTACAGAGCCGCGCGGATATCGCCGCGTGGGTGACCGGAGCGGCACAACGCGGGCGAATCGACATACTGATCAACAACGCCGGCATTTATCCGCGCGAGGCCTTTTTGGAAATATCCGAAGAGCAATGGGACGAAATGCAGCAGATCAATCTGAAGAGCATGTTCCATACGCTGCAACTGGTACTACCGCACATGGTGTCGCAGGGAAGCGGGAAGGTGGTCAACATCTCCTCGGTGACGTTTCACGTGGGGATGGCGATGCTGTCGCATTATGTGGCGTCGAAGGGCGGCGTGATCGGGCTGACGCGCTCCGTGGCTCGCGAGATGGGCGAGCACAATATTCACGTGAACTGCATTACCCCGGGAGCGATCAAGACGGCCGCCGAGGCCAAAGTCCTGAGCGAGGAGCAGGCGAGGGAGATCATGGCGCTGCAATGTTTGAAGCGGAGGATGATGCCGCTGGACATTGCAAAGGTGTGCCTCTTCCTGAGTGCGGAAATGAGCGATGGGATGACCGGCCAAGTCCTGAATGTGGACGGCGGCTGGGTGATGCATTAGCTCTCAGTAGGCTGTAGGGACACTTCAGATCGAATGATTGGGCGGATATGTGCAATCTTCTTCAGGCTGAGCGGTTCATTCTGCCAAGTCCGCCGTCCTTGCCGATTCAGAATCTCCGCGCCTTCCTTCGCGGTCACAGTAGTGAGGCAGAGCCTCGATCTCCAACTGCCCTAGAGGCGCGATAGCCGTGCGTCCGGGGATCCGCCGCCTCAGCGCGTCTAATCGTGATCTGCTGCCGCCTCCAAGGCTGCAACCCGCGCTCAACGTCCTCGACCTCAAGCGCCTTCAACCTTTAGTTCAGCACGCACTCCGACGTCGCGGACTCGGAACCGCTGCTGGCGTATTCGGATCGCCGATTGTCTTCACAAATGCCGTTGCCACGCCTCGGAACCCTCCTGCAGTCTGGCATTGACTGGGACTGCGCGGCTCGCTTAGCCGCCGGTACTCGGTCTGGAACTCCAGCAATTTCAGGTGATAGAGTGCTCGCGGTAGTCCCGACCGCCTGCGGGGTCACTTCAATGATCCGCTGCTTGGCGAAGGCGGCAATCGCCTCGATCTTCCGGCCAAACTTGCCCCCGTACTCCGTCACGCGGTCCTCCAACCCTCGACGCTTTGGACTGATCAGTGGCCGAGCGTTTTCAGTTGTGTGGAGATCGACTGAATTACGAACTCGGACCCTCTCGGGTTTAAGTGCACACCCTAGCCGTAAGAACTTCCAGCCGGCGCCGATTTCCCCCACCGCCAAACCGCAGAACAGCGAGTGGGCTTCGAGGCCGCCGCTGCTCCCGCCACATCTTGGCGCTGGTCACCTTCTTACCGTTTTTCATGGTCAACGGATCGGGCAGGTCGGGGTAGGGATTGGCTTTGGCCTCGTCGTAGTTCGTGGAGCCCGCCACGCGCGCAATTCACGCTCGGCCGCAAGGCGGCGATGTGCAACTGCTCCAGCATCTGGCGGTGGTCTTCCTTGCTGGCTTGCTGGGTCGCGAGTTGCTGCGGAGTGGGGGCGCCGCGCCCCGCCGGTGCCGCGGCCGGTGGAGCCGTCTGTTGGGTACTCTGGAAGCCCTGACTCCCGAAAGGGAGCATCGCCAGGACGAGAGCCGAAGCGCCAACGATCACCGGAATAGAGGGATTCCTCATAATTTGCAATTCCTCTCCCTTGGGCTGCGCTTCGGATTTAGTCCGTAGAGCGAATTAGAGATATCAAAGGAAGGTGCTTGCGGTCCACCTACCGCCCGGTGAGCATAACCTCGTAGCCTATAGTAGAAGGCATGCGCATCCGCGTCATGGCCTCCCGGCACTCGGCCTTCTACAGTCCACTGCTTTCCGCGATCCACCTGTTGAGGACCGAAGGGCACGATGTTCCTTATAGTGTGCTCGCGGCAGGCCAGCGCAACTACGCCCTGATCCGCGATGGCTCCGTTGACATCATGCAATCGGCGGTATCCTCCAACTGGAACGGGCGTGAAATGGGAGTGGAGCCACTGCCTGTTCACTTCGCGCAGATCAATCAACGCGATGGATTCTTCCTGGTGGCGCGTGAGCCAGACCCCAAGTTCGAGTGGAAAAAACTGGAAGGCCATACACTGCTTGCCGATCAGGCCGCACAACCGCTGGCAATGTTGAAGTACGCCGTGAAACACAATGGTGTGGACTGGACGAAGATCAAGGTGATCCGCAAGGGCAGCGCTGACTATGCCCACCTTCAGGCTCCCTTCCCGGAAGGCGAGATTGTCGCTTCGGTGGGGGCTTCCATGCCCGAGGTGGCATTCAGCAGCCTGAGTTGTTCCCGCGAGTACCAGAAGACGGAAGGATACCGCGTCTTTCTGGAAGCTTATGCGAGAGCCAGGGAGTGGGTCCGCACCGCTCCAGTCGCGGAGATCGTGGCTGCGGAAACTCCGTTCTTTCCCGATGTGCCGTCGGAGAGGCTCTACGATGCAATTTCCCGGTATCAGGCGCTGGGATGTTGGGATGGCGGCCTCGAGATTCCTCGAGATCTCTACGAACAGGCATTGAACGTGTTTCAAGCCGCCGGAGGAATCGCGTGGCGGCACCGCTATGAAGAAGTAGTCGGTTGAAATCTTCCATCCATCGATCACGGTAATCCCCATCGGGTATAGTACAATCGGTAGGCAGTGGGCCACGTAGAAAGCCATTCCCGGAGCATCGTCAAGGCGATCAGCTACCGCATTCTCGGTAGCGCCACTACCGCCCTTATTTTCTACATACTTACCGACAAAGCCTCGCTCTCACTCGGTGCCGGCGCGCTCGATATGGTGCTCAAAATCGGCGTCTACTTCGTCCACGAGCGCGTCTGGAACCATATCAATTACGGCCGCACCACGAAAACTCCGGAATACGAGATCTGACACACGCTACGTTATACTCGTAGTTTCCCGTGTTCCATTCCATTGAAAAGCAGATTTCGAGCGCCTT
>JBDTPR010000517.1:0-5234 GCA_039932635.1 Candidatus Solibacter sp. | reverse complement strand
TCCACGCGACCCGCATACCCTTCCCGCCACCGGCCATGGTGCGCACCGCTTCGACAATCGAGAGGTGGATGGGGCGCGCGCCGATCAGGACCACGACGGTGCGCGGGACGCGGTAGCCGCCTTCGCGCGGCGACTTGGGATCTTTCTCGGGCAGCGCGCTCTTCGCCGGCTGGCGATAGCCGCTGTGCACCATCTCACGGCCGCCGCGCGGCTCTATGGATGGCTCGTCCACGCCCGCACCGCTGCCGTAGATGGTGGCGGGTGTGAGTCCGAAGCAGTTCTTCATGGCTCCGGTATAGCCGGCGGTGTCGTGCTCCTTCATCTTCGCGATGCTGACGAAGACGTCGCAATCGGTGTAGGAGTGATTGAGGTCGAAGCCGGGATAAATATAGCCGCCGGTGGGCACCATCATGCGCGCGTACTTCTTGGCGTGGCCGAGGTAGTTGGTGTTCTCGAACTCCACGGTTTGCGCCGCATTGAGAATGTCGCGCGGATCCCAGTTGGCCTGCATCACGACTTCCTCAATGGGGTCGGACGTGGCCCAGGGGCTTTCCAGGATTCGTATGCGGCGCGCTCCGGCGCGGCCCATCAGATGCACGGCGGCGCCGATCACGGCGGGGTGCGTGTAGTGCGAATCGCCCGCTGGGGCGTAGCCGAGGCGATAGGTGGGGGCGCCGGTGAGGTTGATCTTGATGGCCACGGTCTTGCCGGCCACGAGGCGCCCGAGGCCGCCCAACTGGTCGAACATTGTGTTGAGCGTGGCGATGAGCTCGGCGGATTCGTAGGTCTTGCACCGGGCGACCGCGACGGGTTGCGCGGGAGCGACCGCGGCGCGGCCCAGCGGACTGCCGGCCAGCCACGCGGCCGGGACGGCAGAGGCCGTGCGGCAGAGCCATTCTCTACGCGAACAGGGTCGATTCATGATCATGCCTCCAACTCCGCCGCGACGTATTGCGCGACCTGCGGCAGGTGCAATTCCACCGCGTCCTTCTGAATTTCCATTTCGACCGGGCTGGCCTCGGCGCTGCCGGGAGTCCAGAGCATGGCCTTGCGATAGCGGCCGGCGACGCGCACGCTGGCGTGGTCCGGTCCCCGATCGGCGTAGAACATCAGGTGGGCGACGGCGCGCTTGCGGTCGGGCGCGACGGCGAGATAAGCGCCGACGGCGCCGCCATTCCAGAAGCGCACCAGGTCGTGGCGGTGACTGATGAGAAGCGTGGAATCGTTGGCGAGGACGTAGGGATCGTCGGGGTCCTGCCGGGCCATGGCGACGCGGCCCTTGCCGAGAGTGCGCGCGGCATAGCGCGGGTGCTCGTCCTTCGCGGGGGCGCCGGGGGTGCCTCCCCATTTCGGACCGGTGATCAGAAGTCCGCCCGCGGTGACGAAGTCCAGGATCTGCTTGCGGAGTTCGGGCGTGGGCGGCTGGGCGTCCGCGTAAATCACGGCGCGTAGGCCGCGGAATGGGTTGGCTGCGAGCTTGGATTTGACTAGGATCGCGTATTGCTGATTGGTGCGGCCGATGAGATTGAGCAGCTCGGTGCCCATGAACTCGTTCTCGCCTTCGAAATCGGAGATCACGCCGGCGACGGCTTCGGGCTGCAGGGCGGGCCAGGTTTTGCGCGCGGCGAAGAAGGCGGCGGTGGCGGTGATTTCCTTCCAGGTGGCGAGCGAGGCTGCGGTGTTCTCGACGATGCCGGTAGCGAGGGCGGGATCGAGCGAGATGGCCCAGCGGCCGCCCACGGCGGCAGCGTCGGAGATGGCGGTGCGATAGCCTCCCGGGGAGAAGCGCGGGCCCTTGGGGGCGACGTCCACGCAGACATTGACGCCGGGATGGCGCGCGGTTTCGAGGCGGATTTTCCAGGAGTTGGTATCGACCCACGGCACGCCGGTAGGTCCGGCGGAAGCGCCGCCACCGCCGCGTCCCATGGCGACACCCGGCCAATCGCCGGCGACGACGGTGGTCCCGGCGGGCACGTCGCCGTCGCGGACGACGGTCAATCCGGCCTGACGGGCCTGCTCCATGATGGGCGCGAGCCCGGGGTCTTTATCGAAAAGCAGCCAGTTGATGGGTGTGCCTTTGAGCAGGCCCACGGCCGATGGGGATTTCCACGAACCCGGCCACCGCATAGGAGTCCATTCTGCGTTCATTCGGTTCCTTTCGAAACGCAACGTTAGCACAAGGACTATATGGAGGCGAGGGCGGGCGTCTCCTTCGCGTATGCTGGTCTGGTGGCTAACCCGGTTTCGGAAATCGTGAAGGCGTCGCTACTCACCTTGGGCGCGCTATTTCCGATTGTAAATCCCCTGGGTAACGCGCCGATCTTCCTGGTGCTCACTCGGGGAATTTCGAGCGACTCGAAGGCGCTGCTGGCGTGCAAGGTGGCGCTCAACTGCTTCGTGCTGCTGGTGATGTCGCTGCTGATCGGCACGCACATTCTGGCGTTCTTCGGGATCTCGCTACCCGTAGTCCAGGTGGCCGGCGGGCTGGTGGTGATGAGCACCGGGTGGAGTTTGCTGCAGCGCAAGGACGAGGACCAAGGGCTCGAAGACGCGCATAGGTCGGCGAACCAGGTGGATTTGTCGCGGCGCGCCTTCTATCCTCTGACGCTGCCGTTGACGGTGGGGCCGGGGTCGATCTCGGTGGCGATCACGTTGGGGGCGAATTGGGGCGACAAGACCGTGGCTCACTGGCCGACTTATGTGGCGGCACTGCTCGGGCCGGCGCTGCTGGCGGTGACGATCTTCCTGAGCTACCGCTTCGCGGACGGGCTCGCGCGGATACTTGGGGAGACGGCGATGAGCGTGATCCTGCGGCTGTCTTCGTTCTTCCTCGTGTGCATCGGCGTTCAGATTCTGTGGAACGGCGTGAGCGCTCTGCTACAGACCGTGGCCAAGTGAAGCGTACCTGTGGGGCAGACTTCAGTCTGCGCACCGACTTCAGTCGGTGCATCGCCGGCTGAAAATGGTCCCACTGGCACATGGGTAACAAGCCTGTGGAGCCCGCCGGCCTGCGGCCGGTGTACCGACTGAAGTCGGTACGCAGGCTGAAGCCTGCCCCACCAGAATCACCGCACCAGGGCGTTAAAGAGCAGCTTGTAGGTGCCGTGCATTTGCGCCCGGTGCTGCGCCGGGAAGCCGATCAGGACGACGCGGCCTTGCCCGGATTTGGCAGCGATCACGGCGGCCCTGTGCGCGAGGTTCTCTTCGCCCACCAGCCAACCGCTCTGGAGTAGATCGCGGTCTTCGTAGCGCGCGATGGTCTCGTAATTCTCGGCGCCCTGTGCGGTGATTTCAAACGCCGGGCTGCTCATATAGAGCGCGAGGCCGCGGGACGGCATGCCGTACCCGATGGGAGTGGTGTTGTCGTAGGTCACCTTTAAGGTGGAACCCGGGCACCAGAATTCCTTGGTGTTCTTGCCTTCCAGGACGTTGCGCACGCCGATGCCGAGGCGTTCGATCGGGAAGGCCGAAGCGGCATTGAGCGTCACCAGGGTGCCGCCCTTCTGGACGAAGTCGCGGATGGCGTTGACTCCCTCGGTGGCGAGACCGGTACGGAATTCAGGCGGCATGTTGCCCCCGCGCCCACCTCCGCCTTCGCCTCCGCCGCCCCTACCGGCCGCCGCTGCGGGCGCCGCAGGTGCCGGCGCGGGTGCCGCGCCTCCGCGTCCGCCGCGCCCCGCCGCGCCTGCCGCTGCGGTTTCGCCGGTGAGGGTCGCAGTGCTGTCGTTGGGGATCACCAGGACATCGTATTTATCGCTCAGATTGCCGGCCTTGATTTCGGGGTCGAAGATGGAGGTGTACGGAAAATTGAATTGCTCCAGCACGAAGCGGCTCCAGCCTTCATCGATATTGCCGCCGCCGAATCGCTGATACATCGCCACGCGCTGGCGCTTCATTTCGTGCACGCCGGTAGAGACGGCACTGCGCAGCGGCGTGAAATCCACACCCGTCTGTGCGGCGATGGTTTCGAGCGCGGCTTCGGAGCCCGAGGCGACCAGGAAATCGCCGGGCCGCAGACCGGCCGAGGCCTTATCCACGCGACGTACCGCCACGCCTTTTTCGAACAGCATGTTCAGGGCGCGGAAACTGTCGTTGAGGCGGCCGTCCATCGAATAGCCATTGGGACCGCGCGTGACTTTGCCGGCCGGCACGATGGGCGCGGCGACCTTTTCGAGCGAGGCTTCGCCCATCTCGTCCACCGGGTCCACGCGGACTCCCATATATTCGAACATGGTGTCGGTCGCCATGTCGTAGGGGCGGACGGGAGAGCCATCGCGGTTTCTGGTCCATTCGTTATCGGGGTAGAAGGTGCGGCCAAGAAGGTAACGGATCAGGCCCATTTTCGGCTGCGCCATAGAGACCACGAAGGAGCCGGCGGGGTACATCATGCCCGCGCCGGTGGTGAACGGCTTGGAGGCGCGCTGGATCTCGATGCCCTGGACGAGCAGCTTGTTGACCATCTTGATGGAGGTGAGCGGATCGTGCTGCAGTGCGGAGATCAGGTACGCGGCGGGCTTGCCGGAGGCGCCGCGTTCGGTCTGCCGCTTGCCCTTCAGGTAGGCATTCCAGAGCACGGTCTCGCGGTTCCGCGCGGCCAGATCGAGCGTGGCCCAGGCCGACACCTTCTGGCGTTCCACGATGTCGCGCACGCGCCACCAGCCACCGGGCCAAGGGTTGGGGAAGATGGTTTCCTGCTCGTAGACGGGGAGGTTGCGGGTATTGCCGCGCAACTGGTCTTCGTGCACGAAGAGGGGCGTCGCCAGGCGGGCGGCGGCGGATTCGGTCAGCATGCCGGCGATGTTGTGGAAGGGCGTAATCCAGTGAAAACCGAAGTGGCCCCAGCCGGAATAGATCGCGCCATTGATGGCGCCGGAGAGGTTGGCTTCTTCCTCTTTATACGCCATGTGCGCGCCGTACCAACTTAGTTCGCGCCAGAGGATCGGGTCGGCGAAGGGACGCACGGGTTCGGCATAAGGCGGCAGAAAGATGCGAGCGCCGTTGGCCCCCATGCCGTGGTGATCGACGTAGGCTTCGGGTTTCCACTCGGTGAACAGGATTTTGGCCATGTACTGCGAGTCGGGTATGTTGGTCTGGAAGGCGTCGCGGTTGTTATCGTGACCCGCGTACTTCTGATAGAGCCAGGGCGGATTGGTGCCCTCGAAGGGAGTGCCGAGTTGCCTGTTGTACCAATCGGTGACCATGATCTCGCCGTCCGGATTGAAGCAGGGCACTTC
>JBDTPR010000516.1:0-5234 GCA_039932635.1 Candidatus Solibacter sp. | reverse complement strand
CCGCAGCCGCACCAGCATCGTAGTATTCTGGACCTGCGCGGCCGTCGTCGTAGCCATGATCCTGGTCCCGCAAATCCTCGCGAATTTCCTGGCCGACCTGTGAAGCGCACCCTCATCGTCATCGCCGCCGTCGTGCTGTCTGCCCTCGGCTTGTACCTGCTCTCCGGCCATCAGCCGCCCACCGGCCAGCCGCCCCTCGCCAATTTGGACCTCGACGAATTCCGCGCGGAGTTCAATCGCACCAGCGACCGTCCGCGCCTGATCGTGCTGCTCTCGCCCACGTGAACCACCTGCCTGCGGGGGTCTTCCGCAGTCCAAGAGATTCTCAATCAATATCCCGACCAAAAGATCGCAGTCTTTGCCGTTTGGGAGCCGATGATCGTGACCGATTGGATGAGTCCCACCACCGGAGTCCTGGCGCGCCTAAAGGACGCCCGCGCCCGGCAGTATTGGGACAAAGAGCACCTGCTAGCCAGGAAAATGTCAGCTGACGCCCGCGATCCGCAGCCCAAGCAAGACTGCTGCGTAAGCAACGGCATCCTCTGGGACCTGGCAGCCCTCTACCCGCCCGGAGCCCAGTGGACCGATGTCCTGCCCCCGGCCATGTTCTTCAACGGCAACGTAGTAGATCAAAAAGAAGCCCTCACCAAAGCCCTGCCGCACTGATCTTTGTGGGGCAGGATGGCATCCTGCGCGCCGGTTGTTTACCGGCGCTTGTTGTTCTTACTAACTCGCAGCCGCACTAACTCCGGAGCCGGAATGCGAGGCCCCTTATAAGCCGTAACCTCCCCAAACCGCCGATGCGCCTCCCAGTCCGCGCGCACTGCCGACATCTCCTCAGCCGTGCGCGCCACGAAATTCCACCACATCAGAATCGTCTCCCCAAACGCAGCGCCGCCAATCAGAATCGCCCGACCCCCTGCGCGACTCCGCAGCCCCAACGCCGATCGCCCCATCCCCATGTAGTAGAGCGTGTCCCTCTCCAACTCCTGCCCCTCCGCCGACAACTCGCCGTCCACCACCACCACCGCATGTTCGAACCCCGCGTCCAGCGACAACTCCATCGCACGTTTCACCGTCAGCGCCGCGCCTACCATCGGCGAGTACGCCATCGCCGGTGAGCGCCGCCCCAGCACCTCGCCCGCAATCACCTCCACGCGACCGCCCGGCAACTCCACCAGCGGCAATTCAACATGGTGCTCATAGTGCGCCGCCACTTGCCGCACCGGAAGCAACCGCCGAATGGACAGGCCCGCCAGCGTAATCGCGTGCGGCTCATACCGCTCGATCTGAGGAAAGTCGCTAACACCGAAATTTTCCCACGCACCGCGCTACTCTGTAATCGGTTCCCTTATGCGATTCGCGTCGCTCTACCTCCTGGCGATTTCAACCGCCGGCGCGCAACCCTGGACTGCCATCCGCCAACAAAATCCCGGCCTCGAATTCACCCTGACGATGGTGCGCGAGGGCGTATATCACGAGGGCGAACCCATCCGCGCCCACCTGCGCCTTCCCCCCGGCGGATTCACGCCCGGCACCCCACCGCCCGCCGCCCTGTGGAGCTTCACCGGTCTCCTCCTCGACCCGCCTTCGCCCTGCGGCACGCTCGCGGCGCCCTGCTATCCGCAGTCCCCGCGCTTCGGCGGCATCGCCAGCGGACCTTACTCTGCCTCCGCAACCCCGCCGCCCATCGCTTTCAACTCCTTCGTAAATCCCCTGCGCCCCGGACACTACCGCGCGGTCGCGCTCGCCCGCAAACTCGTGCTCCGCGCGCCGCCGCCCGCACAAATCCAATTCATCTACGCCGAGCCCGCGCAATACGCCGTGTCCAACACCGTGGAATTCGAGATTGTCGCCGCGTCTCCCGCGTGGACGAGCCAGGCCATCGCCGCCAGCGTCGCCCTACTCAAAGGACCCGAACCCACCACCTCGACCGGGTACCAGGCGCGCGAGCAGGCCGCCGAGCAACTCCAATTCCTCGATCAGCCCGCCTCGTGGACCGCCATCCTCGAAAGCCTCCCCGCCGCCGAAAACATCCTGTGGCCCGGCCTTTCCAATACCCGCCAGCCGGCACGCGTCTGCGCGTTAATGCAGACCGCGATCCTGTCACCGTCACAGTCCGTCTCCTCGTACTATCTCGATACAATGGGCCGTCTTTGCGCCACCGCCCAAATGCCCGAGCCTCCCAAAGGCGAGCAGCCCGCCTATTGGAAGCAGTGGGCCGACCGCCGCGAAGCCGCCATGGCGACGGCCGCCGACGCACTCGCCGCCAGCCTGCCCGCCAAGCTCGCCCCCGCCAAAGCCGTCGCCTTCACTACCCTGATCGAACGCGCGCGCCAGGAACCCAAGCCCACGTGGATTCCCGCCGTCCAGGCCGAGTTCATCAAGTCCTTCCTCACGCTCAACACGTGGAGCCAACGCTCCCTCCTCTCCCAATTCGCCTACGCCCTGCGCTCGCCCGAATTCATTCCGCTTCTCGAATCCGTGCTCGACCGTTGGAAACCAGGCGACTATTACGAGGCCCCGCGCGAGGCGCTCGCAACCCTGTACGCGCTCGATCCCGCGCGCGCCCGGGCGCGCATCATCGCCGAGTTGAAGAGGGATCGCACCTGGCTGGATTCTCCGCAGCTTGTAATGCTGCCCCCCTCCGCCACGCACCTCACCGACGACGAATTGATCGCCCAGCTCGCCGCCGCGCAACACCCCGGCGGCTGGAACGTGCCTCTCAGCATGACCGCGCTCGCCAGGTACGCCAGTCCGAAAGCGCTGCCGCGCATCAAGGCGATCTACGAATCGCAGCAGCAACCATGCCAGCCTGAGCTCGTGGCCTATTTCGTACGCGTGGAGCCTGCTTACGCCGCCCGCGTCTTTCACAGCCATCCGTGGGACATGCAGTCCGAGCCGCCGCCGTGCACCATTCAATATTTCACGCGCACTCCGCCCATCGCCATGGGGCCCGAACTCGAAGCCTACATGACCGCGTACCTCGCCCACCGCACCGTGCGCATCAAGCAGCAGGCCGCGCAATCGCTCTCCAAATTCGGCTCGCCCGCCGCGGCCGCCGCGCTCTGGGATACCTTCCGCTACTTCCACGATTACTGGAAAGGCAAGGCCGAGCAGTTGCTACAAAATGGCGAAGGCGTCGGCCTCGAGCGCGAACTGCGTAGCGCCATCGCGCGCGGCCGTCACTGGCTCACTACGGACACCGATCTCCGCACCCTCGAAGCCCTATGCATTACCGGCATGTGCCTTCAGGAGACCCGCCAGGATCTGGCCAACTGGCAGCGCCCCCTGCGCCTCGAGCTCTATCGGGAGCCCACGTTCCGCGGCGTCATCGCGCAATATTACGCCCTCGAGTCGCGCCAGGCTTTCCTGGACAAGCTGGCGCAATTTCCCAAGGGCACGCAATTCCGCATGATGTCCGACGACGCCGACGTCCGCAGATTCGCCGCCGCCCACGGCCTCATAATTTTGCCGCGGTAGCTGTCGAATTGCGCCGCTCCCCTTCGTCTATGCTGTGAGGAGCAAGCTTATGCAAACGTATCTGGTATTACTTCACGAGAGCACCGAGGCCACGCGCCCGGACCTGAGCCCCGAGGAAATGCAGGCGCTGATTGCCCGCTACAAAGCGTGGGGACAGAGGCTGCACGCTTCCGGGCGGCTGCTCGGCAGCAACAAGTTGGAAGACGGCACGGGACGCGTGCTCCGCGCCGAAGGCGACCAATTACGCATCACCGACGGCCCGTTCACCGAGACCAAGGAGGTCCTGGGCGGCTACTACCTCTTCCAGGCCGAGAACTTCGAAGAGGCCGCCGAATTCTGCAAGGACTCGCCCCACCTCGATCGGGGCGTGGTCGAAATCCGGCGCATCGAAATCATCTGACCCATGGCGGAATCGGGCGAGCTGATCGACCACTTGTTCCGCCACCAGGCGGGGCGCATGGTCAGCACATTGACGCGCATCCTGGGTCCGCGCCATCTGCAACTCGCCGAGGATGTGGTGCAGGAGGCGCTGATCAAAGCGCTGGAACTCTGGCCGCATCGCGGCGTTCCCGCCAACCCCGCGGCGTGGCTCATCGAAGTGGCGCGCAATCGCGCCATCGATGCGCTGCGCCGCGAGAGTTCCCTCGCCGAAAAGGCGTGCGAGTTGGCCCGCCTCACGGTGTCCGCCTGCTCACCCGGCGCGGAGACCATGGACGATCAGCTCGCCATGATCTTCCTCTGCTGCCATCCCGATGTGCCGCGCGACAGCCGCGTGGCGCTCACTCTGAAGACCGTCTGCGGCTTCGGCACCGGCGAGATCGCGCGCGCCTTCCTGATTCAGGAGACCACCGCCGCGCAGCGCATCGTGCGCGCCAAACGCCTGGTGCGCGACCTGCGCTTTGCGCTTCCCGAGAGCGCCGAATTGGCCGCGCGCCGCGAGAGCGTGCTCGAAGTCCTCTACCTGATGTTCAATGAAGGCTACACGCGCCACGCCGCCGACCTCGCGGAAGAGGCGGTGCGCCTCGCCCGTCTCGTGGCCGACCATGACGCCACCGCCGCCCCCGAGGCCGACGCGCTGCTCGCTCTCTTCCTGCTGCTCTCCGCCCGTGGACCCGCGCGCCTCGATCAGCATGGCGATCCCTTTCTGCTCACCGATCAGGACCGCGGCCTATGGGATCGCGCGCGTATTTCCGAGGGGCTGCGACGCCTGGACCGCGCGGCACGCGGCGACCACATGAGCCAGTATCACGTCGAAGCCGGAATCGCCGCGGCACACGCCACCGCGCCCACCTTCGATGCAACCGACTGGCCCTTCATCGTCCACCTGTACGACCAGTTGTACGCGCTCAATCCATCGCCGGTGATCGCGCTCAACCGGGCCGTGGCGATCTCGCGCGCCGAAGGGCCGGCCGCCGGGCTGGAGGCGCTCGCCGCAATCGAACGTCACCCCTCGCTGGCCCGCTACCATTTGCTGCCGGCCACCCAGGCGCGTCTCCACGAAGAACTAGGCAACCAAGACCGCGCCGCCGAATTCTACCGGCAAGCCTGGGAGTGTGCGCCCGAAGGCCCCGACCGCCGCTTCCTGGAAAAGCAGTGGCTGCGCGCCGCGCCCCGCCAGTAAAGCCCCACCCCACCATTTGCTGTGCTCAAGTCCGTGTGGGGCAGACTCTAGTCTGCGCACCGACTTCAGTCGGTGCCTGGAGTTTGGACATTTTTAGGGTGCACTTTTGATTGAGCGAGACGAGTTGGAT
>JBDTPR010000515.1:0-5239 GCA_039932635.1 Candidatus Solibacter sp. | reverse complement strand
AGACAGGCTAGTTGGAGCACGCAACACCAAACGTAGCGAGAGTTATGGCTCAGGATGCAGCCGGAGCTGTAGGCGCCCGAGTGAATCCTCAAGTTGATTCATTAATACGGGCGGCGCAGGCCGGCGACCAGGACGCTTTCGAGCAGTTGGTCCGGACCTACGACCAGAGTGTGCTCAGACTGGCCATGAATCTCCTCCGCTCGCCGGAGGACGCCCGGGACGTCTACCAGGAGGCGTTTCTCAGGGTGTACCGGAATCTGCACTCGTTCCGTTTCGATTGCAGTTTTCATACCTGGCTGTACCGGATCGTGACCAATATCTGTCTTGACCAGTTGCGCAAACGCAAGGTGCGGAAGGAAGAATCGCCCACCATCGAGACCAGCGAGGGTCCCATGGACCGCATGGATTCCTTCGAAGAGGAGTCCGCCCATGCCGACCCGGAGCGCAGCCTGTGGAACCGCCAGTTGAAGCAGCGCATCGATACCGCGCTCGAAGATTTGACGCCGCGCGAACGCATGGTCTTCGAACTCAGGCACTACCAAGGCCTGCGCCTGCGAAACATCGGTGAAATGTTGGGCACCACCGAAGAAGCCGCCAAAAATTGCCTTTTCCGCGCTACCCAGAAGATGCGCTCCGTGTTGGGAGATTTCACATGACTTGCGACTCGATTCTTAAACTCATCCCGCTCTATTACTACGGCGAACTGACCCCGGACGAGGAAGAACGCGTCGAAGAGCACACCCACGCCTGCCTCACCTGCAATGCGGATCTCACCCTGCAGCGCACCCTCGCCGCGGCGCTCGATCGCCGTCAACTTCTGCCCCGCCCGATGCTCCTGGAAGATTGCCGCAGCGACCTCATGGCCGCGATCCAGGGCGGCGCGCCCCGCCTCGAACCCGCCAACAAAGGACCCTGGCGCCTCTTCCTGGATGCCCTGTCCTCGTCCTTCGGCAATATGGGCCGTATGCGCCAGCCGGTCGGCGCCCTGGCCCTGATCGCCATCGGCTTTTTCGCCGCCCGGCTTTCCACCACCGCTTCCCCCTCCAGCACTCTCCTCGGTTCCCTCACCTCCCCCTCTGACGACGTCTACTCCACCGTCCGCTCCGTGCAGCCCGATAACGCCGGCGGCGTCTCCATTGCGCTCGACGAAACCCGCAAGCGCGTGGTCAAGGGCAGCATGAGCGATACCAATATCCAGCGCCTTCTCCTGGCCGCCGCGCATGAAGATAACCCGGCCGTCCGCGTCGAATCCGTGGACCTGCTGCGCAGCCAGTCCGGTAGCACTGAGGTCCGCGACACCCTGATTAACGTGCTCTCGCAGGACACGAATCCCGGCGTCCGCCTCAAGGCCCTCGAAGGCCTCAAGCCGCTGGCCGCCGATTCCGAAGTTCGCAAAACTCTCCGCCAGGTGCTCCTCGCCGACGATAACGTCGCCGTTCGCACCCTGGTCATAGACCTCCTCGTCGCCCACCGCGACGACAATATGGTCGGCATGATGCAAGGCTTGGTACAGCGGGAAAACAATAATTCGGTGCGCCTGAAACTGGAAAAGGCGCTCAGGGACATGAATGCGTCAGTCGGCACATTTTAAGGCTTCCGCGCTACTCCTGCTGCTGCCCTTCGGGGCCGTGCCGCAACAGCCCGGCATGCTGCGCGAAGGCGATCACTTCGTGCGCGAGTTCTCCGGCACTGCGCCGGCCGCGCGCCGCCTCCGCGTCAATGCCCACGGTCCGGTCAGCGTGCAGGCGGGTACGTCCAACAACATCGCGTTCACGGTGCGCGTCAGCGTCCGCGCCCGTACAGAGGCGGAAGCCCGCAACGTGATGCAGCGCTACAATGTGCGGCTCACTTCGCAAGGCGAATGGGTCGTGCTCACCGCACCAGGCGGTCCCATCATCTCTACCGTGACGGTCAAAGCTCCGCGCGTCGAACAGGTTATAATATCCACCTCCGATGGCGGCGTCGAAGCCTCCGGCATCGATGGCAGCCTGGATGTCGATACCGGCGCCGGAGAACTCACCATCGATCGCATCGGCGGCGATTGCAAACTCGTCACCGGCGGCGGCGATATCAAGGTCGGCTCCATCGGCGGCGGGCTGAAATGCTCTACCGGCGCGGGCCGGGTGCAGGTGGGCGCCGTGCGCGGCCCCGCCACCCTGGAGACCATCGGCGGGGACATCAGCGCGAACGATATCGGCGGCATCCTGCGCGCTGACACCGGCGGCGGCGGCATTCACATCATCAAAGCCGGCGCCGCCGTCTCGGCCTCCACCGGCGGCGGCCAGATCGTCATCGATAGCGCCAATGGCATCGTTACCGCGCGCAATATGGCCGGTCCCGTCAAGGTTGGCGCCGCTTCCGGCGTGCAGTGCGAATCCGGCACCGGCGGCATCAATGTCAGCAATATCTCTGGCGGGATGCGTGTCTCCACCGCGCTCGGCAACATCATGGCCAGCCTGCTCGCCGGGCGTCTGGCGGATTCCTACCTCGCCAGCGGCAATGGTGACATCACGGTTTTTATTCCGTCCAATGTAGGGGTGAATGTGCGTGCGCAGAACGATCTGGCCGACTCCACCCGCAGAATTAATGTCGATTTCCCGGGCATAAATGTACGCCGCCAGGGACGCCTGATCGTCGCGGAAGGCCCAGTGAACGGCGGTGGTCCGCTGCTTCAGATCTCCGCAACGGTCGGCACCATCTTCATTAGAAAACAACCATAGAGGTAAGTGAAATGAGAATCAGTTTGGGAATAGCAATTGTGGTGGCGAGCCTCGCCTCGTCCACAGTCTTTGCGCAACAGGTCATCGTACCGCGCAGTTCCTCCGGCGGGTATCTCGGCATCGGCGGTTTGGATATCAGCCCCGAGCGCGCCAAGGCACTCAGCCTCAAGGAAGAAAGAGGCGTCGAAGTGTCCAGCCTCGCCCCCGAAGGCCCCGCCGCCAAAGCCGGCCTCAAGGAAGGTGACGTGGTCCTCGAATTCAACGGCCAGCATGTCGAAGGCACCACCCAGTTTCAGCGCCTGGTGCGTGAAACTCCGATCGGCCGCAACGCCAAAATCTCGGTGTGGCGCAACGGGGCGATGCAGACCTTCACCGCCCTGGTAGGCGAAAACAAGCAGACCACCACGATGGTGATGCCGAACGATGGCCAGTGGAATTTCAACATGCCGGAAATGCCGGCGATGCCCAATATCGAAATCCCGCGCTTCAACATGTCCACGCAGAACCCGATGTTGGGAATCGTAGGCGAATCACTGGGGCAGGAAGATCAGCTGGCGGAATTTTTCGGAGTGCAGGACGGGGTTCTGGTACGCTCCGTGCGCAAAGGTTCCGCGGCCGAAAAAGCGGGAATCAAAGCTGGAGACGTAATCACAAAGGTGGATGATTCCAAAGTCACCAGTAGCATGGAAATCACCAGAGTCCTCCGCAATGCGAAAACGAAAAAAACCATCAACGTAACGCTGGTACGCAACAAACACGAAATGCCGCTAACGGTAACAGTAGAAGCCACCTCAGGCCCGGGCACTATCCGGGCAGAGTAGTGCACCTATAATTTCTTCCCCAAAATCGCATAATCCAAACCGCCAAAGAAAGCCTCCCGGAAATCCTCCGGGAGGCTTTTCACTGAAGGCATGCTCTCCGCCGCGGGAGCCAGCTTTTTCACTTCAATATTCCCAATCCCGAATTCCTCCAGATAGAACGCCATCAAAGGATGTGGGACGGGACGATGATGCGTGGGATCCAAATAAAAATGCGTAGCAAATATCGCTAGGCACTCCGGATTCGGAGTCTCGATCGCGATCACGCCATTGCGCTGCAAGCGACTGGCACACAAGCGAACCATCTCAGGCAATCGCGAAGGCTCCAGATGCTCCACCACCTGCGAACAGAAAATCCCGTCCAGCGAAGCCTCGGGCAAATTCTCCAGATAAACGAAGAGATCCGCCACCTCGGCAGAGAGCCCCTTATGCCGGCAAGTGGCCACCGATTCCTCGCCCAAGTCAATCCCCGAAGCCCCTACGCCTGCGCCGCGCATCATCTCCAGAAACTCGCCGCGGCCGCAGCCGATATCCAAAACATTCTGCCGTCCCTCGAAGTAAGGAAGATAGAATGCCTGCCCGGCTTTCACGTATTCCTCGGTGCCGCGGAAACGCTCGGCGAAGCGGCCGTAATCGAAGCCGAGGGGCAACTCACTCGCAGCCGTCGCTAACGCCGGCACGCTCACAGGAGACACCGCCGCACGCTGGCGAATGGTCTTCAGTTCCGAATAAATCAGCCGTTCGTAATCCAATCGGATACGTTCCAAATCGGCCCAAAGCCGCTGCTGAATATCCAGCGAGAATCGCTCCAGCGCGCCCGTGAATTCGGCATGCTGCCCGCGCATCGCATCGCGATAATTCGCATCCATCAAAGTCGTGCGATGCTGAAATCCACCCTGCAAATCCGCCACGCTCCGCAGGAACTGAATCTCGTTGGTCTGCAGCTTGTGCTCCCACTCGAACCGCCACTCGGCCCAGTGATTGCGAATGTCTTTCAACTCCTCACACACCGCCAGCCGGTCGCCCATCGCCGCCAGCGCGCGATTGTATTCCACCATCGCTTCCAGCGCCGCATCGATGCAGGTGATCGCCTTGCGATTGAACTCCACCTGGTCGCGCACGTGCCAGTCCAGCACCCGCGCCACCGTGCGCTTCCACGCCTGCACCAGCGAATTCACCAGCCCGCCGGGCCGTGGATTCACCGTGCCGATCGCCGCCACCTTGCCCAGCGCCGCATCGCGCGCGTGGCTCAGCGGCATCAAATCCGGCAGTGGCACCGGTACTCCGCCCGCCGCCGTTTCAGGATTGCGTCCGCGTACCCGGTCGCGCACCTCGTGCAGCAGCGCGATCAGTTCAGCGCTTTCCACGCTTCGCCCTCTGGTAGCTGGCCGTGACCAGAGTGGTCAAGCCGCCGCGCGCGCTGAAATCGCCGATCACCGTGGCGCTCACCGGCTTGGTCGCCGCCACGATATCTTGCAGTACGCGGTTGACCACGTTCTCCTGGAAGATGCCGATATTGCGATACGCCAACAGGTACATCTTGTAGCTCTTCAACTCCAGGCAGACCTTGTCAGGCACGTAACGGAGCAGCAGGCGTCCGAAATCCGGCAGCCCGGTCTTCGGGCAAACGCTGCTGAACTCGGGCAGGTCGATTTCGATTTCGTAATCCCGGAACTGGTTTGGCCACGTTTCGATCTCGGG
>JBDTPR010000514.1:0-5260 GCA_039932635.1 Candidatus Solibacter sp. | reverse complement strand
GCTCTCCCACGGTCTCACCTATAAGATGAGCGTCGAGAAGGCGTACTCCACCGACTCCAATATCTGGGGCGCCACCCACGAAGCCAAGGACCTGGAGCATCTCGATAAAGGCGTGCGCATCGTCGAGCCCATTATGGGCGTGCCTTTCTGGCGCGAAGAGTGCGAGATCAAAGCCGAGACCGTTACCATCCGCTTCGAGGAGGGCATGCCCGTCGCGCTCAACGGCGTCACCTACGACGACCCCGTGCAACTCGTTCTGGAAGCCAACGCCATCGGCGGCCGCCATGGACTCGGCATGTCCGATCAGATCGAGAACCGCATCATCGAGGCCAAGAGCCGCGGCATCTACGAGGCGCCCGGCCTCGCCCTGCTCTTCATCGGCTACGAGCGCCTGATCACCGGCATTCACAACGAGGATACGATCGAGCAGTACCGCATCAACGGCCTGCGCCTGGGCCGCCTGCTCTATCAGGGCCGCTGGTTCGATTCCCAGGCCATGATGCTGCGCGAGATGGCCCAGCGCTGGATCGCGCGCGCGGTCACCGGGGAAGTCACCGTGGAATTGCGCCGCGGCAACGACTATACGCTGCTCGACACCACCAGCCCCAACCTCACCTACAAGCCCGAGCGCCTCACCATGGAGAAGGGCGAATCCACCTTCTCCCCGCAGGACCGCATCGGCCAGCTCACCATGCGCCACCTGGACATCACGGACACGCGCGACAAGCTGATGCTCTACATGAAGACCGGACTGCTCGGCCCCTCCAGCGGAGGCTCCATGCCCCTGCTGGGAGACGGCGAACCCGGCGAAAAGAAGTAGCGCCGCCGATTACATCTCCTTGCGCTCGACCTTGTCGATGTGGATGTCGGCCACCGCGGGCGAGCCGTGCGCCGTGAAATCTTCCACATTGAGCAGCACGAAGGCGGGCACTCCCGCGGCCTTCTGCGCGCGCACGTGCCGGAAATCGATGCCCTTGACGTTATCCAGCACGAAGGCCGGCCGCCGGTCTTCCTTCATGAAACCGACCTCCACGTTATTCAGTTCGACGCCGCGAGCGTGGCGCACGAAGAAGCCGTAGGCGGGCATCATGCCGAACATGGAGGGCTCGGGATACTCCTTTTCGCGCTCGGGCGTCGCATAGGGCTCGCGCGGCGGAACACCTCCGGTCGCCCGGAAAAAGAACGTGTTGACCAGTTCGGCAGGCTGCTTCGCCACCTGATCGAGAGTCAGTCCGCCGCGATACATGATGCGAATGTCGCTCAGTTTCACATCTTCGATATCGTGCCCCGGAATGCCGCTGATGATCGAGCCGTAGCGCGGGTCGGCATCGTAAACCACCACGTTGCTGATGCTCACGCGTTTGATCGACCCGATGGCCACGCCTTCGGGCGCGCGCATGCGGGCGCCGAGCCGCAGGAAAATCGGCGCGTTCGACACTTCGCGCATGGTGATGTTAGAGACCGCGACGTCCTCGATGTGCGCGCCGTCCACAGATTCCAGCGCGAGCCCGCGCGAGCGGTCGAAGACGATGTTGGAGATCGTGATATTGCGGAAGTCGCCTTCCGATTCGGTGCCGATCTTGATGCGCCCCGTGGGACCGTCGCGATCGGGCGCTGCCTTCACGGTGCGCTTGTAGGTAGCGTCGAGCAGCGACCCGATGTCGTACCCGCTCACCAGGCTGTTCGTGATGGTGATGTTTTCCGACGCACGCGCGTAACCCAGCGCATGGCTGCCCTTCAGGACGATGGCGTCGTCGTTCGGCGCATTCACGCTGCTGTTGGAGATGCGCACATTCTTGCAGCCATCGATATCGATGCCGTCGCGATTGGTGTCGATCTTAAGGTTGTCGATGGTCAGATTGTCCACGCCGGTGGCGAGGATGCCGAAGTGGCCGCCGTTGAGGATGGCGAAATCGCGCAGCGTCACACGGCGGCAGAGTTTGAGCGCGATGGCCTTATCGCCCGCGCCGCCGCGCTCGCGCACCAGCGCCTTCCCGTTGATCAGGCCCGCGCCCTCGATGGTGATGTTCTCCAGGCCTTCGCCCCAGATCAGGCTGTTGTGAAAATGGCTGTGGCCGAAGTCCTGAAACTTGTCCCATTGGTTGGGCTCGGCGGCATCGTAAGCGGTGGGATCGGCCGACGCCTCTAGCGTAGCGCCCGGCTCGAAGCGCAGCGTGAGGTTGCTGCGCAGACGTATCGACCCGGTGACGTAGGTGCCGGCAGGAATGATCACCGTGCCGCCGCCCGCCGCGCCCGCGGCTTCGATCGCTTTGTTGATGGCATCGCGGTCGGGCGTCTTGCCGTCGCCTTTTGCGCCGAAGGTCTTCACGTCATAATCGGCGGCGGATAGCTGAAGCCCGGCTGCCAGGGCGAGCATGGCGATCGCTGCGACGCGGCGGTTGGTCATTCTGTCTCCTTGGTTCCCCCTCATAATAGCCAAAGTACCGGTGGCGCGAACCCTGCAAGCTATAATGTGAATTCGATGCCGACTGACACGCCCAAATCAATCGCTATGAATGACTTGGGCCGCCAAACCAGGGCGCTGGAAAATCAGCTTTCGGATTCCGTGAAGCGCGTGCTGGCCAGTGGATGGTACATCCTCGGGGCCGAGTGCGCGGCCTTCGAAAGCGAGTTCGCCGCGTATTGCGGCAGCGCGCATTGCATCACCGTGGCGAACGGCACCGACGCTCTGGAACTGGCCCTGCGCGCCCTCGGAATCGGACCGGGCGACCGCGTGGCGACAGTCGCCAATGCCGGCGGCTACAGCACCACGGCGATTCGCGCGGCGGGCGCCGAACCCCTCTACATCGATATCGACGCGGGCAGCATGAACATGTCCGCGAGCGATCTCGCGGAGCGTTTGACCGCGGATACGCGCGCCGTCATCGCCACGCACCTTTACGGACGCATGGCAGATCTGCCGGCGCTGCTGACCGTCGCCAACCGTGCGGGCGTGCCGCTGGTGGAAGATTGCGCGCAGGCGCACGGCGCTTCGCTGGGCGGCAGGAAGGCGGGCAGTTGGGGCGCGATGGGCTGCTTCAGTTTCTACCCCACGAAAAATCTCGGCGCGCTCGGCGATGGCGGCGCCGTCACCACCGGCGACGATGCCCTGGCGCGCCGTGTGCGGTCGCTGCGCCAGTACGGCTGGAGCAGCCGCTACCAGTGCTCCGAATATGGCCGCAACAGCCGCATGGACGAGATGCAGGCCGCCATCCTGCGCGTCAAACTCCCGCACCTGGACGGGTGGAATGCGCGCCGCCGCGAAATCGCCCGCGCCTACTCGGCGGCACTGGCGGGCGCTCCCCTCGATTGCCCGCGCGAATTCGAAGACGACCACGTGGCGCACCTCTACGTCGTGCGCTCGAAGGCGCGCGAGTGGGTACGCGACGCACTAAAGCGCGCCGGCATCGCGACCGATATTCACTATCCAGTGCCCGATCATCTTCAGACCGCGGCGCAGGGCACCGAGGCAGGCAGAGTCCAACTGCCAGAGACCGAGCGCGCGGCCCGCGAGATCCTCACCCTGCCCTGCCACTCCGAACTCGAAGCCATGGAAATCGACGCCGTCACCGCGGCGCTGGAAGCTCTCGCCAGGGAGGCGCCGGTTGGCTGACCCCGGTTTCTACCAGCACGAAACCGCCATTGTAGAGAGCGCCTCGATTGGCGCTGGAACGCGCATCTGGGCCTACGCGCACGTGCTGCCCGGCGCGGTGATCGGCGCGGGCTGCAACATCTGCGACCAGACCTTTATCGAGAACGAGGTGCGCCTGGGCGACCGCGTCACCATCAAGTGCGGCGTCCAATTGTGGGACGGCGTCACGTTGGAAGACGACGTTTTCGTGGGCCCCAATGCGACCTTTTCCAATGACGCGTTTCCGCGCAGCGGCCAGCACCCGGAGCGGTACGCGCGAACGCTGGTGAAGCGCGGCGCCTCGATCGGCGCCAATGCCACCATCCTCCCCGGCCTGACCATCGGCGAGCGTGCCATGATCGGCGCGGGCGCGGTGGTGACCAGCGACGTGCCGCCCATGGCCATCGTGACAGGCAACCCCGCGCGCATCGTGGGCTACGACGGCGCGGGCTCCATCTCCGCGGGCACTACATCCGCGGCGCCTGCGGAACTCGGCGCCAGCGCCACGCGCGTGGCGGGCGTGACGCTACATCGCTTGCCCTACGTGCACGATCTGCGCGGCAATCTGAGTTTCGGCGAGATCGGCGAGCAGGTGCCGTTCGAAGTGAAGCGCTACTTCCTGGTGTATAGCGTGGCCAGCAAGGAAATTCGCGGCGAGCACGCGCATCGTTCGCTGCACCAATTTCTGATCTGTGTCCACGGACGCTGCCACGTGGTGGCTGACGACGGCGCCAATCGCCAGGAATTCGTGCTCGACAACCCGACCATCGGAATCCATCTGCCGCCCATGGTGTGGGGCATCCAATATAAATATTCCGAAGATGCGGTGCTGCTGGTGCTGGCGTCCGACAAGTACGATCCGGCAAGCTACGTCCGCGATTACTCTGAGTTTCTGGAACTGGTGAAATGAACTCGCTGGTGATTCCGGTCTACCGGAACCAGGAAAATCTCGACCGCCTGCTCAGCGAACTGGTCAAACTGGATGCCCGCGTGCGCGGCGAATGGGAAGTGGTGTTCGTGGTGGATGGCAGTCCGGATCGCTGCCTGGAAATTCTCCGCGAGCGCTTGCCTGCCCTGCCCCTGCGCACGCAATTGCTCTCCTTGAGCCGCAATTTCGGCTCCTTCGCCGCCATTGCGGCGGGCCTCGAGAAGGCGCGTGGCGAATGCCTCGCAGTCATGGCGGCGGACCTGCAAGAGCCTCCCGAGTTGGTGCTGCAATTCTTCGAAGCACTTGCGGAAGGCCGCGCTGACATCGTCTTCGGCGTGCGCGGCGGACGGTCGGACCCGTGGCTTTCGGAACTCGCTTCCAGCACCTTCTGGTCCATCTACCGCCGCTTCGTGATCAAGGATATGCCGCGCGGCGGCGTCGATGTCTTCGGCTGCACTCGCGAGGTCCGCGACCAGTTGCTGCAACTGCACGGCGTCGCTTCGAACATGATCGCCCTGCTGTTCTGGCTGGGCTACCGCCGCGAGTACTTCGTCTACCAGCGCCAGGCGCGCCTGGAAGGTAAGAGCGCCTGGACGTTGGGCCGAAAGCTTCGCTACTGCCTGAACAGCATTTTCCATTTCACCGATCTGCCGATCCAACTGTTGCTGGTATCCGGAGCCGTGTCGCTGGTGCTCGCGATC
>JBDTPR010000513.1:0-5280 GCA_039932635.1 Candidatus Solibacter sp. | reverse complement strand
GACGAGTCCCTGGAAGGCTCCGAATCCTGGTGGGCCGGTCCGCCGAAAGGCGCCGCCGACGTCCTCTCCGTCATCCCCGAAGAGGAGCAGCTCAACCTGCGCTTCGCCACCGCTCCCCTGCCCGCCGCCGGAGAGCGCTTTCGCGTCTATCCGCCCATGTACCTCGAGCGGCTCCTCCAACTCTGGGAACGCCCGGACCACGCCGAGCGCTTCCTCAACGGCTGGACCACCCTCCACTCCGCCAACCGCCTCACGCCCACCGAGACCCTGCCGCCCCGTCAGTTTCCCTGGCTCCGCACGCGCCAACGCCAGGCCTTCGACCTGCCTGCGTGGCAAACGAGTTTTCTCTGGGGTCCGCCCGGCACGGGCAAGACCACCACCATCGGCGCCATCCTCGCGACCTTCCTTGCCACTCATCCCGGCCGCCGAGCCCTGCTACTCTCCACCACGAACAACGCGGTCGATCAAGCCCTCATCGCGGTGGACAAAGCCCTGCACCGCATGTCCAACAGCGCCGACTTGCGCAATACATGCGCCCGTATCGGCAATCACTTTCTGGCAGGAAACTATAAGGGCCGCGAACACCTGCTGCCCATCAAAGATGTTTCCCTCATCCACGCGATGGCGCAACTTGAGGCCCGCATACCGGAGCGCGTCCAAGTACAGGACTTCGAAAAGTGGAAGGCAGAGGTCGAATCCCTGCGAGTCAAAATGCGCAAGCAATCGCTCGACGCGGTCGCCAAATCCCGCCTCGCCGCCATGACCACCACCCGCGCCGTCTTTACCTACGACGAGTTAATCGATCACGGCGCCTATGACCTGATAGTCTTCGACGAGGCCAGCCAGGTCAGTCTCGCCCACGCCCTCGCGATCGCGCCGCTCGGCAAGTCCATCATCTATGCCGGCGATCCACGCCAACTCGCCCCCATTGTGATCTCCCGCAGCGCTGACGCTCACGAGTGGCTCGGACGCTCCGTCTTCTACGCCATGCGCGAAGACGATCCCTACACATGCCTCCTCGACGAGCAATCCAGAATGGCGTCCCAAATTTGCGACGTAGTCAGCAATGCGTTTTACGACGGCAAACTTAAGGTCGCCGCGGACAGCCGCAACCAGGAATCATGGCTCCGCGAACGCCTTCCGTTGCCCGTGCTGGATCTCGGCGCCAGGAATGCCTATCTGGTGCGAACTCCGTTCGAGAGCCGCTACTCCAAACGCTATGGCGGCCGCATCCGCATGGAGACCGCCGAATTGATCGTCAGTCTGCTCGCCGAACTGGTGAAGGATGTTGCCCAGGCCGATATCCTGGTCCTCACACCCTACCGCGCGCAACGGACCCTCTTGCGCGCCTTCCTCAAGAAATCCGGCTATCCCGCCGTCTCGGTTTCCACCGTCCACCGTGCTCAGGGAGCGGAACGCAACACCGTCATCTTCGACCCGGTCCACGCCTCCACCAGCTTCCTCAACAACTTCGACCTCGGCCCGCGACTCTTGAACGTCGCTCTCAGCCGGGCCAAAGCGCGCCTCTTCGTGATCGCCTCGCCCGAGAACCTCCGCAACCTGGTCCTCTCGCGCATCGCCGACATCCTCGAACCTTCGCGCGAAAATCAGAACGTATTCCGGCGAGGCAGCCGCTAGTAGAGTAGAGCTGCTACTTCTTTTCCTTGTAGCCCTGCCAGATGTACTCCAGCGCGCCAGGCAGCGTCTGCCGTTTCACCGCGCCATCCGTATGCCCGGCATTCACCGCGAACACGAACTGGTAGTGATAGCCCTTGGCCGCGAGAACAGAAGCCATCTTCTCGTTGGCGATCACCCAATCGTGCAACTCGTCTCCGTTGCTGCCGCCATTGTCGCGATCGCCGACTTCCATCCACAGACGGATCGGCTTCACCGGACTATTGGGAATCAAGTGCTCGTGCAGTTCCCAGGCGCCGTGCGGCAGCGCGGGATCTGTCGGCCACTGTTGATTCACGTACGTCCCCGAATAAGTCAGCACGCGACGATACAATTCCGGGTGGTACCAGGCCATGGCGAACGCAGCCGAACCACCGGAACTGCCGCCCATCGTAACCCGTCCATCCGGATCCTTCGTCAACTTCACGCCGGCCTGCTTCTCCACCATCGGCAGTACTTCATTCTCCACGAACTCGGCATACTTGCCCGACATGGTGTCGTACTCGAGGCCGCGCTGACTGCCCGGAGCGTCTCCCGACCCGTTGCCAATGGAGATCGCGATCATCACCGGCAGCCGCTTGGCGGCGATCATGTTGTCGAGCACAGCAAATAGCACGGCGTCATTCGGACCGTCGGCTCCAACGATGAAAGGCACCACCGTACCCGGCACGTATTGCTTCGGAACATACACTCCCACCTTCCGCGTGTACGGAGCGGGGTGACTGGTGATCATCCGGCGCGGCCGCGACGGCCCGTCAAGCGCCGTGATAGGCGCGGGAGCGATAACGGCATCCGCCGGCGGAGCGACAGGGTCTGCTCCCGGCGCCTGCCGCACGCTCGCAATGCCTGGATAGTACTTGCTGTCGGTCGATTCCATTGTGAAGTTGATGATCGCGCCATGGGGCACGTCCTCGCGGACTGCAACTTCCGGCGCGGGCTTGTGGGTCGCACCGATAATAAAGTTGCCATCGGCATTGACCGGAGGAATCTCCCCATCGGGCAGTTCTTTGGCTTGCACGTAACCCTGCGTATGCGGATCGCGCGCCGGGGCCTGAGGCCGCGCGCCGCGTCCGGGAGTCGCGCCCAGTTGTGGTGGTGCGGCGGCCGGCGGAGGCGTTTGCGCCCACGCGGGGCTCAACGCGGATGCTAGTGTGATGAGACTGATAAAAATGCGGGACATGTTACTCCTGAGTGTCGATGCCCGCGATCATATCACAGGCTATTCTGGATGAAGCACTTGCCCATACTCATTCCAGATTCCGAACTCACAGAGACCTTTGTTCGCGCTTCCGGCCCCGGCGGCCAGAACGTCAACAAAGTTTCCACTGCCGTGCAACTGCGCTTCGATGTCGCTCAATCGCGCACGCTTCCCGACGACGTACGGCAGCGGCTCCTGGCACTAGCCGGCAGTCGAGCCACGCAAGACGGAGTGTTGATCATCACCTCCCGCGTGCACCGGACGCAGGAAGCCAATCGGGTCGAAGCCCGCGCACGACTGAACGAGCTGATCGCCCGCGCGGAAGTCGTGCCGAAAACCCGCCGCCCCTCTCGGCCCACGTTCGGCTCCAAGGTCCGCCGGCTTGCCGCAAAATCGCAACGCTCCTCCTCCAAGAAACTGCGCGGCCCTGCCAACGACGACTGATCTGGCTGCCTAGCGATCCACCGAGTAGGCGTCCACGAAAGCGCCGCCCATGGCTCCGCTGCGTAGGTGGAAGAGGTTTGGGATGGCGGAATTAATGCTGCCGGCGGCGTTGGCTTCGAGGGTGAAGCCGCGGCGGTAATCTACGCCGACTACGTTGTTGTCGTTGGCCGCCTGGGCCAGCGTGAGGGAGGCGGTGGCGCCGCCAACCTCCACCTTATCGATGGCGGCGATGTGGATATTGTCGCCGCTCCCATTTCTACCCCAGAGCAGCAGGTCGCCGGGACGGATCTGTTGCAGCGTCTGGCGGAGGGCGCGGCGGTCGCGGTATCCGTCGATAGAGCGCTCGGTGCCGCGAAACAGGGCGGGTGCGCGACGCAGGATGTAACTGCCAACGAAGGAATTGCAATCGGCGCCAAGGTAGGCGTCGGCGAATTTCTGGTAGGGCGGATTGGAACTGGTATCGAGGTGATTCCAGAGGGTAGCCTGACGGTGCGGCCAGAAGGAGCGGAACGCCTCGAAGAAATATTTGAGGTCGGTGGGCGTAAGTTTTCCGGCGAAGGCAAGTTCGATACGAGTGTTGCCCGCCGGTCCGAAGGACGCGAGGTGAGGGCTGCCGCCGTCGTGAGAGAGGTATTGGCGGGAGTCGGGCCCGGCGCCGGCGACGGCGGCGTCGCGGCGAGCGTTGGGGCGGAAGTAACTCTTCATATCCTCCTTCAGCAGTTGCCAACCGATGGTGAGTGTGTCGGCGCGGCCCGCGTTGCGGTAATGCTTGACGACGGCCGTCGCCGGACCGTGATCGGTGACCACAGGGATGTGTTGGTACTCCAGATAGATCTGAAACGGAGTGATCATGTCTGATGTTGCCACGACTGCCGGTGCCATTGTGGGGCAGACTTCAGTCTGCGCACCGACTTCAGTCGGTGCATCGGACCAAGCTCCGACCCCCCATCACATCGAGATGTCTTGTCTTCTCTGCGCTTCCTCTGCGTTCTCTGCGCCTCTGCGTTGAATGACCCTTCTCCCCTCAATCGCTTACCTGACCCCCGCGACACGCTGAGCACTTTTTATTACAGATATAAATACCTGAATCTACGTTATCGAGAAGTCATGGCATTATCTTGAGGTGCTTGCCGTCGGCGCCATACTGTGGGTCAACCAGATTGTGGCCACCGGACACAACAACCTGGCCATCAATCAGAGCGTCAACAGGTGGCTAAGCATTTCATCGACCGCGAGCATTTCAAGGAAGGCATGCCCAATCGCGTATCGGCCGTGGTGCGCGCCTACGATCCGTGCCTGAGTTGCTCCACGCATGCCAACGGCATGCCGGCGCTCGAAGTCACGCTGCGCGTGCCCGATGGACAAGTACTGTCGCGCATAAAATAGAGGCTTGATCCCTCTCATCGAATTGGAAAACGTCTCGGTGCGCCGCGACGAGCGTCTCGCCCTTGACTCGGTCACTCTCTCCATCGCACAGGGAGAGCACGTCGCTATCCTGGGCCCCAACGGCTGCGGCAAATCGACGCTCATCAAACTGATCTCGCGCGACCTCTATCCGGTGCTCAAGGCCGAGCCTTGGAGCCTGCGGATTCTGGGCCGCGAGAAATGGCGCCTCTTCGATCTGCGCCACATCCTCGGCATCGTCTCCAATGACTGGATGCAGATGTGCACGCGCGATTACCCGGGCTACGAAATCGTGCTCTCGGGCTTCTTCGGCAGCGTCGGAATCTGGCCGCACCACCACGTCACGCCCGCCATGGAACAGAAGGCGCGCGAAGTCATGGACCTCCTCGAAATCGGCCATCTGGCGGAACGCAACACGAACGAGATGTCGAGCGGCGAGGCGCGGCGCATCCTGATTGCCCGCGCGCTGGTGCACGCGCCGCAGGCGCTGGTGCTCGACGAGCCCACTACCAGCCTCGATCTGCGCGCCACCTGGGAACTGCGCGAAGCCCTGCGCACAC
>JBDTPR010000512.1:0-5283 GCA_039932635.1 Candidatus Solibacter sp. | reverse complement strand
CGGCAAAACGCGCCGTAGTCCAGCGATCGGAATCAAAACCCGCGGCACGAGGTCCTGCCTGGTAAGTGTCGGTGAGGGTCTTGAGTTGATCCTGGGTGAGACGGCTCGGACGGCCAGGAGCCCGGCGCTTGCGGAGTGATTCGACACCCCTCCCGCTAAGCGTGCGGTTCCATCGAGAGGCCGTTGTCCGGCTTACCCCGAATTTGCGAGCGACTTGGGACTGCGAGAGTCCCGTTTGCAGGTCCTGCGCGGCTAGCAGGCGCCTGCTTTCCATTTCATCGCGGCTAAGAAGGCCTTGTTCGGCTGTATCCATATCTCGCGCGGTTGTTTGAGTGACCAGAGCGTTCTCAGAATACCAGAAAACATTTTCTTTGCAAATTGTTTTTTGCGGAAAGCCCAGTGCGTTCTCACACAACCGGTTGCGGCCTGCCGATTATTTCGTCGTGATGTTGGGGGGCGGTGGAGCCTTTGTGATACTACTGTTCCAGGCGCTCGATACTTTCCTATCCGGAAGCCGTGCTCCCGCATCTCACAAAATGAGGTCCATGCAGGCGCCGCGACTCGAACTCCGCGAAGTTTCCAAAACCTACTCCAACGGTGAACAGCCGGTCGAAGTGCTGCACGGCATTTCGCTGACCGCGCAGGCCGGCACCGTCACCGCCCTTCTTGGGCGCAGCGGTTGCGGCAAGAGCACCTTATTGAACCTGGCCGGAGCCATGGATTTCCCGACGGCGGGCGCGGTCCTGATAGACGGCCGTGCCACCGGGACCCTCTCGGATAGCGAATTGACGGCCCTGCGCCGCACGCGTGTGGGCTTCGTCTTTCAGAGTTTTCAACTGCTGCCGACGCTGACCGTCCTTGAGAACGTGGAACTCCCTCTGCTCCTCGCCGGCGCGTCGAATACCGCGTCGGCCGCACGGGAGCGCCTCGAATGGGTCGGCCTGCCGGAGAAGGCGGGAAGCATGCCCTATCAACTTTCCGGCGGCCAGATGCAGCGTGTGGCAATCGCGCGCGCCCTGGTGCACTCGCCCGAACTGCTGATGGCCGACGAGCCCACTGGCAACCTGGATACGGCGAGCGGCGATCAGGTCCTGGCGCTTCTCCGGGAAGCCGCAACCCGTTTCGGCGCCACGATTCTGATGGCCACCCATTCGGCGGAAGCGGCCGCCATCGCCGATGTGCGCGTGAACCTGCGCGACGGCCGAGTACAAAGCGTGGAACGCCAGTGAGCTCTCTTGTGCGACACCTGACTACTTTGTTCGCAGGGCTCGCGCTATACAACATCCAGTTGTTTTCTTCGCCCGGCTCGCAGATTTGCCAACGTCTCGTGGGGCGAACGTCCCTCAAATTGCGGGTTGCCGCGTGGTGGGGCAGACTTCAGTCGGTACACCGGCCAAAGGCCGGAGTCGTGGTGCTCCTGTGATCAAACTCCTACGCACCCTGATCCTCCGCCCTTTGCGCCGCGATCTCCTGCGCACGGTGCTCACCATACTCGCGGTCGCGCTGGGAGTCGCCGTGGTAGTCGCAATCGACCTAGCCGGCGACGCCGCCACCGGCAGCTTCCGCTCCTCCATGGAGACGCTGACCGGCAAGACCGATCTGGAAATCATCGCCACCGGCGGAATCGATGAGCGCTATATGGCGGCGCTTACGGCGCTCCCGTTCGACGCGCACTTCGCACCGCTGATGGAAGCACAGATGGTCATCCCCGGAATCGGCGCGGTACCTCTTTATGGCGCCGATCTCGCGGGCGCACCCGAGGGAGCGGTAATCTCCAAGGCCCTTGCGCAACGCCTGCCGACCGAAATCGACGGCACGCTCTTCGGGCGCCCTCTTCACCTCAAGGTGCGCCAGACCATCGAAGCCCGCGGCGAATTCGTCGTCATCGATATCGCGGACGCACAGCAGGCGATGGGTCGTTTCGGCAAGCTCGATCGCATCGACGTCACGGTGGGCGCTAAGGAAGATTTCGAACGCGTGGAGCAGGCCATCCGCGCCGCGCTGCCGGCCTCCATACAAGTTGAAAAACCCGGCGCGCGCAGCGAGGAAAACCAGCGAATGCTCCGCGCCTTCCGTTGGAATCTACGTGTCCTCAGCTACATTTCCCTGGTGGTCGGCGCCTTCCTGATCTACAACACGATTTCGGTAAGCGTGGTGCGGCGGCGCGCGGAGATCGGCATCCTGCGCGCTATCGGCGCGGCGCGCGCCACCATTCTCGCGCTCTTCCTGGCCGAGGCGCTGCTCTTCGGCATCGTTGGCGCAACTCTCGGCGTATTTCTAGGTCGCGCCCTGGCGGGCGGTGCGGTACATTTGATTGCCGACACCGTGAACGCGCTCTACACCACCAGCCGTCCCGCCCCCGTTCAACTCACCGCCTGGGAAGCCTGGAGCGGCATTCTCACAGGCGCGCTGGTGGCGCTGGCGAGTGCCCTGGGCCCGGCGCGCGAAGCTATGGAGGTTGCGCCCACCGAGGCCATGAGCCGCGGTGCTCGCGAACACCAGTCACGGCTCCACTGGCGTCGTGGACTGGCCGGCAGCGCGATCCTCGGCGCGCTCGCACTGGCCGCTTCCCAGGCGGCGCCCATCGGCGGCTCCCCGATTGGCGGCTACATCGCAGCCCTGCTCGCGATCGGCGCGGCCGCCATGGCCGCCCCTGCGATTGTGCTGGCCGTGAATCGAGCCGCGCGCGGTGTGGTGCGCGGTCACGTGGCAGGACTGCTCGCGAGCCGCAGCCTTACCGCTTCGCTCTCGCGCACCAGCGTGGTGGTCGCAGCCCTGGCCGCGGCGATTGCGATGATGGCGAGCGTCGGCATCATGGTCGGCAGTTTTCGGGAGACGGTGGCGCTGTGGCTCGACACGCAACTTCGCGCCGATATCTACGTGAAGCCCGCCGGCCCCTCGTCCGCCGGCGATTACCCGCCGCTTCCGCAAGCCGCCGTCGAAGCCTTGCGCGCCACTGCGGGCGTGGCAGCCGTTGACCTGTTCCACGGCATGCCACTGCATTTTCGCGGCGAGAGCGCCACCCTGGGCGCGGGCGACATGGACATCGTGCGCCGCTACGGAAGGATGCGGTTTCTGCCCGGAGAAGACCGCGATGCCATCCTTCGCAGCCTACGCGGTCAGGACCGCGCCCTGGTCAGCGAGCCCTTCGCCAACAAGCATCGCGTGCGCGCCGGAGACCGTCTCTCCATCCCGATGGGCGAGCACAACGTAATCATGACGGTGGCCGGAATTTACTACGAGTATTCGAGCAGTCAAGGCTACATCATTCTGGACCGCGGCACCCTCCTGAAGTACCTCCCAGGCCAACCTCCCACGAATGCCGCCCTCTATCTGTCGCCCGGCGTGGACCGTGACGCGGTACTGCGCGACGTGCAATTGCGTACCGCCGATTTCGGTGTCAGCGCGGCGCCCAACCAGACGCTGCGCCGCGGTGCCATCGAAATCTTCGACCGCACCTTCGCGATTACCTGGGCGCTCGAAGCCGTCGCCGTGGTGGTCGCCATGCTGGGGGCGGCGAACTCGCTGCTCGCCCTGGTGCTCGATCGCCGGCGCGAACTCGGCCTCCTCCGCTACCTCGGCGCAGCCACCTCTCAGATCCGCGGCATGATCCTCGCCGAAGCTGCATTGCTCGGACTGTTAGCCCTGCTGCTGGGACTCGCGCTCGGCATCGCGCTCTCGCTGTTACTCGTCTTCGTGGTTAACAAGCAGAGCTTCGGCTGGACCATCCAATTCCGCCCGCCCTACAGCCTGCTGAGCGCCGCCCTCCTCCTGGTCTGGTGCGTCACCGTGCTCGCCGGAGCCTATCCTGCATGGGTCGCCGCGCGGATTAATCCGATCGACGTGGTCCACGAAGAATAACGCGATGTATACAAATCTGTATACCGAGTGCGCATACGTCTCTGTAGACGTGCTATCCTGAAGTTTCTTGAAGCACGAAAGAAGCACACCCCTTGTCCGCATCAGTCCCCATGCCCACGAACTCTTGAGGCAGCTCGCCGAAGAGGAGCAGGATTCCATGCAGGCGGTGCTTGATCGCGCCATTGAGCGCTATCGCCGCGAGAGTTTCCTGCGCGCCGCCAACCATGAGTTCCTGGCGTTGAAAGCCGACTCGCGAGCCTGGAAGCACGAAGAAAATGAACGCGGCGTTTGGGACCAGACGGTGAAAGACGGGTTGGATAAAAAGTGAACAGCGGCGAACCCTCACGCGGAGAAGTCTGGGACCTTCACTTCGAACCCGTAATTGGGCACGAACAGACGGGCTCGCGGCCCGCGCTTATCCTGTCGGAGGACCTGTTCAACGAGGGTCCCGCGGGAATGGTCGTGGTAGCCCCCATCACCAGGCAGGCGCGCAAAGTCCGCTGGCATGTGCCGGTGGCGCCCGCGGAAGGCGGGCTCAGTACCGAGAGTTTTATTCAATGTGAAGATGTCCGCTCGGTTTCCAAAGGGAGGCTGAAGCGACGGCGGGGCAGGGTGCCATCGCCGGTCATGCAACAGGTGGAAGACCGTTTACGAATTCTGTTAGGGCTGTGAGCCCTGAGTCGATCAAAATGAAAAGCAGCAATCCAAATATTCGCAATATCGCCATCATCGCCCACGTTGATCATGGCAAGACCACGCTAGTGGACGCCATGCTCAATCAGAGCGGAATCTTCGGTTCCCATGAGGAGCACGTTGACCGCGTGATGGATTCCAACGATCTGGAGCGCGAGCGCGGTATCACGATTCTCGCCAAGATCACCGGCGTGCGTTATCACGGCGTCAAGATCAACATCGTGGACACCCCGGGCCACAGCGATTTCGGCGGCGAAGTGGAGCGCGCCTTGAAAATTGTCGATGGCGTCATGCTCCTGGTGGACGCGAGCGAAGGCCCGCTGCCGCAGACGCGCTACGTGCTGAGCAAGGCTCTTGAAGCCAAGCTCCCGCCCATTGTGGTCATCAACAAGATCGACCGCCCTGACGCCCGCGTCGCCGAGGTACTCGACGAAATCTACGACCTCTTCATCGATCTCGACGCCCACGAAGATCAACTCGATTTCCCTGTTCTTTACACCATCGCCAAGACCGGACTGGCCAAGGCCAAGATGGAAGACGAGGCCACCGATCTGCGTCCGCTCTTCGATGCCATTGTGCAGCACATCCCCCCGCCCGTCGGCGACCCGGATGGCGTGCTCCAGATGCTCATCGCCAACCTCGATTACAGCGATTACCTCGGCCGTCTGGGCATTGGCCGCGTAGTCAATGGCACCCTCAGATACGGTGACAACGTGACCATCGCCAAGC
>JBDTPR010000511.1:0-5293 GCA_039932635.1 Candidatus Solibacter sp. | reverse complement strand
CCCCGGCGAGCGCCAGCTCTACTCGATGCCGCTCGAAGGCGGGACGCGCACGCGGCTCACTACCACCACGGGATGGAACACCGGCGCGCTTTCTCCCGACGAGCGGACGCTCGCCATCCTGCACTCGACGTCGAACCGCCCGCCCGAGGTGTTCCTCGCCGCCGCGCGGCCGGGGGCGCCCGCGACCCAGGTCACGACTTCGCCGACCGCGGAGTGGCTCGGTTATCGCTGGCTCGACCCCGAGCTCGTCACCTTCCGTGCCCGGGACGGCGCCCTGGTGCCGGCGCGCCTCTTCCGGCCCGAGCGGCTGGGCAAGGCGCGCGACCCGCGCCATCCCGCCGTCCTCTTCATTCACGGCGCGGGCTACCTGCAGAACGCGCACCGCTACTGGTCGTACTACTACCGCGAGTACATGTTCCACCACCTGCTCGCCTCGAAGGGCTACGTGGTGCTCGATCCCGACTATCGCGGCAGCGCCGGCTACGGCCGCGACTGGCGGACCGCGATCTACCGCCACATGGGCGGCGCCGATCTCACCGACGTCGTCGACGGCGCGCAATGGCTGGTGGCCACCGAGAAGGTCGATGCCAAGCGCCTCGGTGTCTACGGCGGCAGCTACGGCGGCTTCATCACGCTGATGGCGATGTTCACGACGCCCGACGTGTTCGCGGCGGGCGCAGCGCTGCGCCCGGTCACCGATTGGGCCACCTACAATCACGGCTACACGGCCAACATCCTGAATACGCCGCAGAGCGATCCGGAGGCCTACCGTCGCAGCAGTCCGATTTACTTCGCCGATGGGTTGAAAGGCGCGCTGCTGATCTGCCACGGGATGGTGGACACGAACGTCGAGTTCCAGGACACAGTGCGGCTGATCCAACGGCTGATTGAATTGAAGAAGGAGAACTGGTCGGTGGCGCCGTATCCGGTGGAAGACCACTCCTTCGTGCAGGCCAGCAGTTGGACCGACGAGTACAAGCGAATTCTCAAGTTGTTCGAGACGAATTTGAAGTAGGGCGAATCAGCTACAATACCGGGATGCTGACTCGCCGTACCTTTCTCACGGCATCTTCCGCCGCGTTGGCCACTCGACTCTTCGCTGCCCCCGCGGGCTCGAAGACGCCCAACGCGGACCTCGAAAAGCTGGGCGCGGTGGCGCTGGCCGAAGCGAAAAAGTTGAAGGCTACGTACGCCGATGTGCGCATCGTGCGCATCACCGATCAGCGCATGGGACTGCGCCTCTCGCCGGAGCGCGGCACCTCGAAGACATTGGCAGTGCCCAACGTGACGGAAGACTCGAGCTTCGGTTTCGGCGTGCGGGTGATCGTGGATGGAGCGTGGGGCTTCGCCTCTTCGCCGATCGTGACCAAAGAGGAGATCGCGCGCGTCACCGGCGAGGCAGTGATCATCGCCAGAGCCAACGCGACAATCCAGCCCAAGCCGGTACAGATGGCGCCCGTGAAAGCCTATCGCGACCGTTGGGAGACTCCGCATCAACGCGACCCGTTCGCGGTCCCGATGGCGGAGAAACTCGACCTGCTGCGCCGCGTCTCCGAGGAAGCCAAGAAGGGGACGAAGGTATTCTCCAGCAACGCCACGCTGAGTGTCCGCGGCGAGGACAAATATTTCGCCTCCACCGAGGGCTCATCGATTCAGCAGCTGATTTTGCAGATCTACGGCAACGTCGATTCCACCGCGGTGGATCGCGAGAACAACATCACGCGCACGCGCAACTTCACGCCCACGCAGGCCTCGGCAGGCTGGGAGTATGTGCCCGAGATGAATCTGGAAGAGAACGCGCGGCGCATACGCGAGGAGGTGGTGGAGCACCTTTCAGCGCCGGCGGTGAAGCCCGGCAAGATGGACCTCCTTCTGATGCCGAACCACCTCATGCTGACCATCCACGAGAGCGTCGCGCATCCCACCGAGTTGGATCGCGCACTCGGGTACGAGGCCAACTACGCCGGCACCAGCTACATTACGCCCGCAACAATCGGCAAGCGGATCGCGAGCGACCACTGCACCTTCGTGGGCGACCGCACGTCGCCGCGCGCGCTCGGCACGGTCGGCTACGACGATGAAGGCGTGAAGGCCACGCAGTGGACGATCATCGACAAGGGCATTTTCAAAAGCTTCCAGACCACGCGCGAGCAGGCGCACTTCATCGGCGAAAAGGAATCGCACGGCTGTAGCCAGGCGGACAGTTGGGCCACGGTGCCGTTCCAGCGCATGCCCAATGTGTGGCTGAAAGCGGGCCCGCGCGAGACCACGCTCGACGGCCTGATCTCGGGAATCGATAACGGTGTGCTGATCGACGGGCGGGGCAGCTATTCGATCGACCAGCAGCGCTACAACATCCAATTCGGCGGCGACGCGTTCTGGGAAATCAAGGGCGGCAAGAAGCGCGGCATGATTTCGCGCGTGAGCTATCAGAGCCGCACGCCCGACTTCTGGCAGGCCTGCGACGGTACGGCGGGCCCGGCATATTGGGGCCAATACGGGACCACGGGGGACGCCAAAGGCGAACCCACGCAAATCAATTCGATCAGCCACGGTTGCGCGCCCACGCGTTTCCGCGGCATCAACGTCATTCTCACCGACTAACGGGATATCCACATGCTGACACGCGACGAAGCACAGAAGCTTGCGAAGAAAGTGATCGGGATGGCGACCTTCCCGGAATGCCAGGTGGCGATCAGCGCCAGCGAGCAGGCATATACGCGCTTTGCCAATAACGGCATCACCACGGCGTCGCTGAATCTGCGGCACACGGTGGCGGTTTCGGTGGCGCGCGAGGGCAAGGTCGGCGTCATGACGGTCAACGATCTGGACGACGCCTCACTGCGAGCGGCGGTGAAGAAGGCGGAGGAATTGGCGGCGATCGCGCCGGCAAATCCCGAGCGCCTGGCGCCGCTCGGTCCGCAGGAGTATCCGAAGGTCAGCGCTCTCGACGAGCGCACGGCGGGCGCACGCTCGCCGGAGATGATTCCGCACGTCAAGACGGTGATCGATTACGCGCTCAAGCAGAAGCAGGTGGCCGCGGGACTGATCGAGCGCTCGCGGAGGGTGAGCGCGATCGCCAATCAGGCGGGGCTCTTCGGCTTCCACGAGAGCGCCGATTCGCAGATGACGACTACCATCCGCATGGCCGATGGCTCGAGTTCCGGTTGGGCGGGGCAGCCTTCGACGAAGCTGGGCGATATCGACAGCGCGAAACTGGCGGCCACGGCGAGCGAGAAGTGCGCGCGCTGGCGGAATCCGCAAAAGCTGGAGCCGGGCAATTACACAGTGGTGCTGGAGCCTACGGCGGCGGCTGACATCGTGCGCCTGATGGCCGGCGCTTTCAACGCGCGAAATACCGATGAAGGCCGGACGTTTCTGAGCAAGCGCGGCGGCGGCACGCTGGTGGGCGAGAAGGTCTTCCCCGACTTCGTTACGCTGCGCAGCGACCCATTCGATTCGCGGCAACCCTCGTCGCCGTGGACGGCGGATCAGTTGCCGACCCGGGCTATCACTTGGGTCGACAAAGGCGTGATCGCCAATTTGTCGTATGACCGCTACTGGGCGGGCAAGACTGGGAAGCAGCCCACGCCGAGTGCTGGCGGAGGGTTCGGTGGCGGGGGCGGCGGCGGCGGTGGTGGCGGATTCGGCGGCGGTGGTGCGGGGGCGCAGGCCAGCCTCATTATGGAAGGCGGCGGCGAGACGCTGGAGCAGTTGATCGCCGGCGTGGAGCGCGGTCTGCTGGTGACGCACTTCTGGTACATACGCTTCGTCAATCAGCAGACCTTGCAGCATACGGGTCTGACGCGCGACGGGCTGTTCCTGATCGAGAACGGCAAGATTACGACGCCGGTGGTGAACTTCCGCTTCCTGGAGAGTCCGGTGCGACTGCTGAAGAATACGAAGAAACTCGGACAGGCGGTGCGTGTGCGCGGACTGGAGGGCGGCATGATGATTGCGCCGTCGCTGGTGGCCACGGATTTCCCGCTGCCCTCGATCTCCGACGCGATTTAGGAGGCTGTCTATGACGCGATGCATTTTGCTGCTTCTGTGCGGTCCGCTGCTCTTTGCCCAGAGCGACGGGGTCAAGGCCATGTTGAAGAAGTCGGAAGCCGCCTGGAATCGCGGCGACCTGGCCACCTTCGCGACCGATTACGAGGACTCGGCGGAGACTACGTTCATCGGGAAAGACATCACGCACGGCGGTGTGCAGGCGATCCTGGAGCGCTATAAGAAGGGCTACGGAACGCCCGCGAAAATGGGCACGTTGACGTTCTCCGAAATTGAAGTGCGGCCCTTGGGCAAGGACTACGCGCTGGCCAATGGACGCTTCGCGCTGAAGCGAACGGCGGAGGGCGGCGGCGATGCGGCGGGCCGCTTTACGCTGGTGCTCAAGAAGACGAAGAACGGGTGGAAGATCATCCACGACCATTCGAGCTAGTTCGGGTGGAGAGACCCAAAAAAAACACCGCTCCCTCACGGTCGCGGCTCTGTCACATGTCACTCGACACGCCAGGGTGAGACGTTCTTCCAGGTGCGGAGCTGCTGGGTCGCCCACGCGGCGCCCTTGTCGGCGTGGCAGGTTACGCACGGACTTGGAATTTTGAGGCGCTCGCCTTCGGCCGGAGTGATGAAGCGGAAAGTGTGAGCGCGCACGTTGACGTCGGCGATGGTCTGCTCGATTGCCGGCATGTGGCAGGCGATGCACTCATTGCCGCTGGAGCCCACCTTATGATGCGAGTGCGCCTCCGTGCTGGCGGCGCGCGGACCATTGGGCGAACTCGGGCCGTGGCAGGTCAGGCACAGCACGGAGGCGGGCTTGATCAGGTCCGCATTGTTCGCCGTGCCATGCACGTCGTGGCAACTGAAGCAGGCCACGCCGTGAGTGTACATGGCGCTCTGCACGAAATCGTTGCCCTGCATGCGGTTCTTGTGAGCCGTGCCGTCGGCGAAGTGAGTGAAGGTGGTTTCGCCCTGCTTGTGATCTTCAAGCTGCCAGTAATCCTTCAGTTCTTTGCCGGGTTCGTAGCCCACAGGCCAATCGTAATAGCGGCCTTCGACGGGATTCTTGAGAGGCTTCCCCTGCGAGTGGCATTGAATGCAGGCATCGCTCGCGGCGACGGCTTCGAGGCGCGCGGGATTGACGATGTTGGCGCGCGAGGGCTTGGCTACATGCGCGCTGCCCGGCCCATGACACTTTTCGCAGCCTACGTTCCACTCGGTGACGGCGTGCGTCTGCACGTTGTAGTTCACCGAGTGGCAGCCATCGCAGGTCGGCCCCGTCGGACGCCTG
>JBDTPR010000510.1:0-5298 GCA_039932635.1 Candidatus Solibacter sp. | reverse complement strand
TTCATGCCGATGAAGTCGGTGGACACGGCGCCGTGATTGTTGGTGTCGGTCTTGGAGTTGGGCAGCGGATCCCATTTGGAGGCGGGGGGGTGATACTGGCCGCTCTCGGCGTAGCGCAGGAGGAGTTCGTAATCGCGCTCGTTGTATTGCGCGGGCTTTTCGATGGGCAATCGATTGGCGGCGGCGTTCGTCATGCAGAGGCGGAAGCAGTAGGTCTGAATCTGTTTGTCGCCGGCGCCTTCGGCTCCGGGGCCGTTGGGGTTGATGCCGGGGAGGAGTCCGCTGGCTGGGTTGCCGGGCGTGACGTAGGGCGAGATGTGGAGGCCGTCGGGGAACTGATGCTGATGGCGGTGCGCGGCTTCGACGCCGTTGTACTGCTCGCCGTAGGTGACGTTGGCTTCGCGGCCGGTGGTGTACTTCACGCCGGCTTTGGCCATGAGGTCGCCTTCATAGGTGGCGTCGATGAACATGCGGCCGGTGTAGCGGGTGGCGTTCTCCATCACGATGGCGGTGATGCGTGCGCCCTTCTTGATGACGCCTTTGCCGGGACGGAGGTCGAGGCGCTGCTTCATGATGACGGGGATTTTGTACTGCGCGATCAGTTCCTGATAGATGGCGGTGGCGACGTGGGGCTCGAAGGTCCACATGGCGTCGTCGGCGGCGTTGATTTCGGCGTGGCGGAGAGTGTAGTAGTCGGGGCGCGGCTGAAATTTCCAGGAGTCAGGCTTGTCGTAATGCGCCTTCACCTTGGCGTAGAACTCGCGCGCGATGCCGCCGATTACCTGCTTGTTGCCGATGTCGGTCCAGCCGAGGCCGCCGGTGGTGAGGCCGCCGAGATGGGTGCCGGGGTCGACAATGAGGGCGGTCTTCCCCATGCGCGAGACTTGCACTGCGGCGGCGATTCCCGAGGAGGTCGCGCCGTAGATGACGACGTCGGCATGGCGCGGTTGGGCTAGGGCGAGGATCGGGAGGGCCAGGAGGGGTAAGAGTCGACGCATGTCCGCATTGTAGCGGGTGGCAGATTGGGCGCGCGGCTGCTGTTGAAAAGCCCAACCGCCTGTTCCCGGCGCGCCTCGGCTTGCATTTTCCGGGAATGGATACGGACCTTTATTGGCTGGGTCTCGTGGGCCTCTTGCTGGGCTTGAAGCGCTGGTTGGCATCGTGGCTCGAAAACTTAGCGGGCGATCAAAAAGTCGGGGGAAAGGTGCCAGCGCGGAACAGCCGTAGGCATCGGGGCAGGCGGCGAACGAGGACTAAATTAACGGTTTTCGCGAGGTCGGATTCGAAATACCCTAAAAAAGAAATTTAGAAGTATGTTTAGAAACAGCTTGACGGTTTTCTTTTTTTCAGATATTCTAGTAGGTATGAACTGCTCCATAACTCTATCGGACTTGTTACGACAAAACCCCACACCACTCGCTCCCGACCTCCCCACGCAATGGGATTTCGATGTGGAGGAGGACGATTCATTTACATTGGGGGAGTCCACAAGAGAACGAGGTCTTAAACTTTTTCGCGAGTGGGCGCAGAAGATAGGCCTCCGAGTTCGCCGATCACGTCTCGGCGAATCTGGCACTTTTTGGGTGGCAGCCGGTCCCAAAGAATTCCCGGTGGAGGTGATCTGTTCCAAGCATCCCAGGATTAGTCTGCAAAGGGAGTGGAAGGAACCACAGGACCTGCAACTGGCCTATGTCTGGCTCGAAGACGAGTCAGTTCATCTGATGCGCTATCCAGACGTCGATGCGCGCTTGCAGGACGCCGCGTTCACCAAAAAAGGCTTCTACACGAAGGCCCTATCGCCAAATCGCAAGAATGACCTGCGTCCGTTCCGAAAACCGTTGGAGGTGACCGAGGAATCTGCAATTGCCACTCTGATGGAAACGGGGGCCTTCGGCGATGAATCGGAAGCTGCTGAATATTTCCGCGACAATGGCATCCCCAGTACGGGGCGTTAGCCCGAAAGAGGCGATCGCGTGAACGTGATGACTAAACACGCAAGGGGCCGCATGAACAGCGTGCGGTCCCACCACTGGTTGTGACGTGGTTACTGGACTATGGTCGAGCACGGCATGACAATCGAGGTGGAATTATGCATTATTTCGACAAGTACTCACGGCGGCGCCTGGAGCAAGATGTCGGATCGCGAGTGGTCTCGCGGCTTGGGGATTATCTGAACGCCTACGCCCTCTCGTCGGCACACAGCGATGCATTTGTGACTGTTGGGCGACGTTTTAAACGCCTTAAGTGATCTATGCCCCGCCGATCCATACTGAGGTGCTACGCAACCGCCGATACAGGGCGCGGAGGGTTCGCCAGCCCTACGGCTGTACTCTCTCGCGTACGTTGAATTCGAGCTTCCAGCGGCGGGCGTCGCGGGCTACGCACCAGAGTTGCAGCATGCCGGTTTCGGTGACCACGCTTTCGAAACTTACGGGCACGACTTCCGCCGCGGCTCCGGGTTCGAAACTCACTTCCATGGGGGAAAGTTCTTCCAGGGCGTCGCCGAAATCTTCGATGAGGTCGCCGGGCTCGTCGTTCTTGCGAGTGGCGCTGGTGAAAAAACGGAACTCGGCTGGCTGTCCGACTACGAGTCCGAATTCGCGGGCCGCGATGCGTATGTCGGTGCCTTCTTCCATACCGAAAGGGACCACCGCGAGCGCTTTGATGGGCGCGGGGAAGCCCGGGATGGAAGGCATAGCGGACTCGACGCCCACGTAATAGGTTCGGGGTACGCCGCCGCGTATGCGGACTCCGCGGCCGGTGCGGGCGAGACCGTAATAGGCGGCTCCGCGCGATACGGCGTGCATCAGATCTTCACCGCTCAACGGCTTCACCGGGGGCAGGTTCTCTTCGGTGAGCCAGGCGTTCAAGGTTTCCAGGATGCGCTCACGCACCAGCTTGGCATTGAGCACGCCGCCGTTGAAGAGGACGTGGGTGGGACAGGCGAGGCCGCTCGGACCGCGGCGTACTTCGCCGTGTTCCGTGGACGCCGCCATCTGCCGCAGGAAGCGCGCCAGGTGACGGGTGATCGCGGGATCGGCCGCGTAGGGGAGTCCGAGTTCCTGCAGGCCGGTGCGGCGCTGCTGGGCGGGCATCTCCGTGCTGGCGACGGTGGGCAGGAAACCCTGGCTCAGGACCTGTTCGATGTCGGCGGACTGAAGGGTGGCTTTGATGGTGCCGCCCACGAGTCCTGTGCCTTTGCCCAGGATCGTGACCGGCGTCTCTTTGACCTTGGAGCCCGGTTCGAGAAGCTTTTCCTTTGCCACGCGGCAGTTGGCCCAGAGCGCCTGGTGCTGGCGGCTATCGAGCTTGGCGCCCTTCTCGGCGAGACGGTGGGCCACCACTCCAGCGAGCGCAAGATCCACGTTGTCGCCGCCGAGGAGGATGTGTTCGCCCACGGCAACGCGATTGAGCGAGAGTTCGCCGTTGGCTTCGGTGACCGCGATGAGGGTGAAATCGGTGGTGCCGCCGCCGATATCGACGACCAGGATCAGGTCGCCCACGGCGACGCGTTCGCGCCAGTCGGGATGGCGTTCCAGCCAGGCGTAGAAGGCGGCCTGCGGTTCTTCCAGGAGGGTGATGTTCTGATAGCCCGCCTGCTTCGCGGCGTCCAGCGTGAGTTCGCGCGCCACGGCGTCGAAGGACGCGGGGACGGTGACCAGCACCTGCTGATCTGTGAACGGGGCGTCGGGCATTTCGGCGTCCCACGCTTCGCGCAGATGCTCGAGGTAGCGGCGGCTGGCTTCCACCGGGGAAATTTTCTCCACGCCTTCCGGGGCGCGGAAGGGCAGGAGCGGCGAGGTCCGATCCACGGCCGAATGCGAGAGCCAACTCTTGGCGGAGGAGACCAAGCGTCCGGCATTCTCGACGCCGCGTTTCTGGGCGAGGCGGCCGACCACGAAGCTACGCGATTCGTCCCAGGGAAGGGCGAGACTACCGGCCGGAAAATCGCTGGTGCCCGGCAGGTACATGAACGATGGCAGCAGATCTTCCTCGCGCACCTCGCCGGGGTTGGTGAGTTGCTGCACGGGGAGTAGCTGGACGTTGGCGGGCGCAAAGGGGTCGGCGTCAGGGCGGATTTCCGCGTAGGCGGCACCCGAGTTGGTGGTGCCGAGATCGATCCCGATGACGTATTGCGGTTTACTCAATTTCAATTTCCGCGGCGGCGATGATGGTGGGGTCCTGTTTCGCCGGCAAGTTGGGGAGATCCACCTTCGTGGCGCGCCAGCCCTTGTGACGGAGCGTGCCGCCGGGCGGTGTTTTGGCGGGCACGTTGCCCACGAACTTCACCAGATTGGCCTCCTGCCCGGGCGCCTTGGCATAGGTGCCTTCGACGCCATCGATGACGGGCGCGAGGGTGACGTAGCGGGCGATGGCGTCGCGGCACTGGTCGTGCAGTTCGCGCACGGCGGCGCCGATCTGGTTGTCCGGGTAGGTGGAGATGTCTTCCTGAAGGAAATCGATGAGGCGCGAATCGCGCTGCAGGATGCCGAGCAGTTGCAAGGCTCCGTCGGACGTGCGCACGGCGGGGGCCGCGGGTGCGGGTGCGGTGGCAGGCGCTGCGGCCTTCGGCGAGGCTCCGGTCCGCTTCGTGAGATTGAGGGCGGTCAGGGTGTCCGCCGAGAGTTCACCGGAAAACAGCAGGTTAAAGAAGGCCTGAAAGGCCAGAAGGATTCGATTCAATTCGAGGGCTCCAACTCTTTAGGATAGCAAGGTGCCCGGGGCCTACTAGCGGATTACCGCCTGGCGGAGTCGTTCCAACTGGCGCCGCGCGATATCCGCCCACTGTCCGGAATGATCCAACTTAAGGTAGGCCTTCCAGTGGTGGACTGCTTTCATGGCCTCGCCCTGGCGCTCGCAGAGGAGCGCGAGGTTGAAATGCGCGTCGGCGTATTGCGGATTAAGGGCAAGTGCGCGGCGGTAATAGGCGAAGGCATCCTGGAGCTTGCCCTGCTCGTCGTAGAGATTGCCGAGATTGAATTGCGCCAGCGGATACACCGGGTCGGCCTCGATGGCGGCCAGGTAATACTTTTCAGCTTCGGCGAATTTGCGCAGGCGGTAGTAGATGGTGCCCAAGTTGACGAGCGCTCCGGCGGCTCCAGGATTGAGCTCCAGGACTTTGGTGTACGCATCTACCGCCTCTTCGACGGGGGCTCCGGTTTCCTCGAGTTCGAGTCCCTTCTGGAACCACTCCTCGCTCTCGCGGGTGCGATTGACTTTGGGCTTCCGATCGGGGAAACTCCTGATGCCGCCGATCTGGCTGGCGTCGAAATCGAGCAGGATCTGGCCGCTGATGGC
>JBDTPR010000509.1:0-5301 GCA_039932635.1 Candidatus Solibacter sp. | reverse complement strand
TCTCCAATTCCTTGATCCGGCTCTGCACCTGCTTGGCTTTGGTGGCCTGCGCGCGGAAGCGATTGATGAACGATTCCAGCTGCTCGATGCGGTCCTGCTGATTGGCATGCGCGGCCAGCAGTTGCGCGCGCCGCTCGTCCTTCAACACCTCGTAGCGCGAATAGCCGCCGGTATAGAAGTGCAGATTTTTGTTCCACAGCTCGATCACCTTGCGCACGGTGACGTCGAGGAAATAGCGGTCGTGCGAGACGAGTACGAAGGCATTCGGATAGTTGGCCAGATACTCTTCCAGCCAATTGCGCGCCTCCAGGTCCAGGTGATTGGTGGGCTCGTCGAGGAGCAGCAGATTGGGCTTTTCCAGCAGCAGTTTGGCGAGCGCGATGCGCATCTGCCAGCCGCCCGAGAATTCCTCGGTGCGCCGCTTCCAGTCGCGCTGCGAGAAGCCGAGCCCGCTTAACACCGCGCCCACCTGCGATTCGATGGTGTAGCCGTCGCGCGCGCGGAACTCGCCTTCGGCCTGGTGGAAACGATTCGCCACCTGCGTGTACTCGGCGCTCTCCGGGTCGAGCTCGCCCATGCGATGGGCCAACTGCTCCTGCTCTACTTCCAACTCGCGGAGGTGGGCGAAGACCGTCATGCACTCGGCAAATACGGTGCGGCCGGAGAGTGAGAGCCCTTCCTGCGGCAGGTAGCCGAGGGTGACGCCCTTCTGGGTGGTCAGGACGCCGGAATCGAGGCCTTCGATTCCCGCCAGCACCTTCAGCAGCGACGATTTGCCGGTCCCGTTGGCGCCCACAATGCCGGCGCGCTCGTTGGGCGTCACCAGCCAGTCGGTATTTTCAAAAAGGATTCTGGGGCCGTAACGCTTTCCGGCCCCTGTGAGTTGGATCATCGGCTAGAAACCAGGGTGAAGAACTATTGTAGCGGGGTACGTGCGGGAACTCCGGAGGCGCGGAGCTGACAAAATCCGCGTCCCGGAGCCGCCGACAGGAGAAGGAAATGGCAATTTGCCTGTCAGAATGTGAGACGCGCGCGGCGGAAATCCGGTTATAGCCAGTATTGCCACTGGTCGGTTACGACGACGTAGCCTGCCAGAACGGCATTCGTAACTCCATGAGCCAGAATGCAGTCGGCCAGGTTGCGGGTGCGCACGATCCACCAGTTGTAAATTATTCCGGCGGCCAACCCGACTTCCCAGTATGGGCCGTGCTCAGAGGCAAACAGCACGGCCACAATCCAGAACGCCGACGGCACATATTTGCCCAGTTGGACCTTTTGAAAATCGGTATCGATGAGCCAGCGCATCATCCAGCCGCGCCAGAACAGCTCCTCAAGAATTGGCACCAGCATGGCCGATGACAGGGAGCGCAGCACCATGAAGCCCATATTTTGCTTGAGTTGGGGCGGGAAGGAACTGGCGGCGGTGCCGGTGATGGAGTTCTCGAAGAGCCAGTGGTGGCGGTACCCGAAGAGGTAATCGGGGGCCACCCAGACCAGGAAGACCGCCACGCCGATCGCGATGCTGGCCAGCGGAGCGCTCGGGCGGAACGATAGGTACGGTCGCGAGACCGCCGCAATCACTGCGCAGACCACCACGAAGCGCACCGTATACAGCCACTGCGGCGGTAGGGGTACCAACTTCTCCAGCGCCATCATTCCTACAAATACGAGGAACGGCGCAACGTAGGCGATGGTGGCGCGCTGATTCGAATCCTTGGTCTGCAACGGGGCACCGGCTGACATGGCGACTTTAGGCTTCTGCTATGGTAGCGCGCCCGCAGTCGAATACAGACTGCATGCAAATTAGTTCGGTACTACTGCTTTTGGGGGTGTCGGATTTGCCGTCAAGAATAATTGGCCACGGATACACACGGATGCACACCGATAAAAACCGATAACACAAAGAGAGCTGTCTTGTTTTATCGGCGTCCATCGGCGTTTATCGGCGGCCCAACATTCTTTTTCGCGCTCAGGCCGATGCCGCGGCCGACGTCAACTTCGCCATCAGCGCTGTAATTAGGGTGTCGTCGATGGTGTCCGATTCGGTGCCGCGGAACATGGCCACTGCACTGCGCGTGCGCTTGCCGATCACTCCGTCTACGCCGCCCGCATCGAAGCCCAGGAACCCCAACAGCGCTTGCGCTTGTCGGACTCGAATGTCGGGCAGCGGTCCCGCGGCAAATTTCTGGAAGGAGGATGAGAGGCGCGCGTCGTAGGCGTTCTTGGCGAAATCGGGGCCGTTGTAGCCCTTCGCGAAGCCTGCCCAATCGTGGCTGGCGAGCGGCTTATTCAAGCCTTGCGTCCGCACGAAGGCCGCCATGCCTTCCAACTGGCTGTCTTCCGATTGCACCATCGCCGCCACCATCGCCTCGACACTGGCGAAGCCCGCGGCAGCGAAATTGAACCCCATCACCTGCCCGATTCCCCACGACGCGCTGAGCAACGCCGCATGCGGATCGAGCACCACGGCCTGCGCCAGCCGGTCGTATTCTTTGGCGCCGCCCAGATAGCCGCCGGCGGCTGGGGAACTGATCGACGGATTCACCGCATCGAAGCGGCCTCCGGTCTGTTTGCGAAATATGTGGCGTTCAAAGAGGATTGCCGGACGACGGTCATTCAGGTAGCCGAAACCGTGGGTCTCCACGGAAAGCACGGTCCAGACTTCGGCCGGGCTCACGCCCAGAAGCTGAGTAGCCTTGGCCATTCCCGATGATGAAATCGGCAGCGATGCGCCCAGGAAATTCGTCATAGATGGTCCTCCGATGGAGACCAGTATACGCGCTACTTGCGGCGCGCAGGAGGCCGGGCGTTGATCACGGGGATGAGGCCATTGCGCGATTCGGCCGACGGCGGACGCCCGTTGTGGGCCACCAGTTCGCGATTCAGCGTGGCCACGAACTCCTGGATCTGCGACTGCATGTCGCTCATCTTCTCGCGCATATTGAGAATGATCTCCACGCCGGCCAGGTTGACGCCCAGGTCGCGCGTCAGGTGCAGAATCACTTCCAGCCGCTCCAGGTCCTCGGGCGTGTACAGGCGCGTATTGCCGTCGCTGCGCGATGGCTTGAGCAGGCCCTCGCGCTCATAGAGCCGGAGCGTCTGCGGGTGGATCTCATACTGCTCCGCAACCACGGAGATCATGTACGCCGCTTTGGATTTCGCCTTGGCCATACTAGATTTTGCTCCACATTCCGCCGCGAGGATCTTCCGGGTGGAGTGTTGCCAACTCGCGCAATAACTCGCGAGTCCTCTCGTCGCGCGGTTCCGGCGCCGTGATGGCCACTTCGACAATCTGGTCGCCGCGCTGATTGGTGCGCTGATTCAGCACACCCTTTTCGCGGAGCCGGAAGCGCTGCGAATTGGTGGTGCCCTGCGGAATCTTCAACAGTGTGCGGCCGTCGATGGTAGGCACTTCGATCTTCGCCCCCAGCGCCGCTTCCCACACCGCGACCGGCACGGTGATTTCGATGTTGTCGCCTTCCCGGCGGAAGAACTCGTGCGGTTCCACTTTGGTGGTGATGTAGAGGTCGCCGGGCTGGGCGCCCATGGTGCCGGCATTTCCCTTGCCTGGCACGCGCAGCCGGGAACCGTCGCGGGCGCCTGGCGGAATGCGGATCTCGACGCTCTCGGTGTGCGCCACGCGGCCTTCGCCATCACAGGTGGGGCAGGCGTTGCGCAGTTTGCCGGTGCCGCCGCAGCGCGGACAGGTCAGGTTGAATTTCATGGCGCCGGCCATCTGGCTGACGTGGCCCGTGCCCTTGCACTGCTGGCAGGTGGTCTCGCCGCCGCCGCTGGCCCCGGAGCCGTGGCAGGTGACGCAGACATCGTAGCGCGTGATGTTGACGCGCGCCTGCGTGCCTTTGATGGCCTGCCAGAAATCGATATTCATTACGTACTCGAGGTCGCCGCCCTTTTCCGGTTCGGCCTGCGGGGCCTCGCCTTTCCCGCCGAAGAACTGCGAAAAGATGTCGCGGAAGCCGCCGCCTCCGGCTCCGCCCGCCGGAGCCTCCTGCTGACGCCGCCCGCCGGCCGCGCCGCCGCCCCCGAAATCGGAAAAATCGAAACCGCTGAAATCGAAATGCTGGCTGCGCTGTCCTGCGCCACCGCCCGCTCCCGGGGCGCCCTGGCCGGTATAGCCGTTCTCCGAATAGAACCCGAACTGATCGTACATCGGACGCTTCTTCGTGTCGCTCAGCACATCGTAGGCTTCCTGGACGTTCTTGAAGCGCTCCTCGGACGCTTTGTCCCCCGGATTCAGATCCGGGTGGTATTTTCGGGCGAGTTTGCGGTAGGCCTTGCGGATTTCCTCCGCGTCGGCCTTGCGGGGTACGCCCAGCGTTTCATAGTAATCGTGCTTGGGAGTCGCCATAAGATTCACAAAATAGCCCCTGCGCGCCGCTCGGAGCGGAGCGCAGAGGCGTCAGGTCAGGAACGTTTACTTCTTGTCGTCGACGTCTACGAACTCGGCGTCCACGACGTTGTCTTTACCACCAGGACCGCCCGGTCCGCCCGCACCCGCTTTGCCATCGCCGCCCGGCTGGCCATCGGTCCCGCCCTGCTGGGCGCCCGGCTGGCTGGCCGTCTTGTACATGGCTTCGGCGAGCTTGTGGCTGGCCGTAGTGAGGCGATCTACCGCCGAGTTGATCTTATCCGCGTCGTTCTCGGCCAACACCTTCTTGGTCTCCTCGAGCGCGTCCTCAATCTCCTTGGCTTCGGCATCGCCCACCTTGGCGCGATGCTCCTTCAAGGTCTTCTCGACGTTGTACACCATGGCATCGCCGCGATTGCGCGCGTCAATAGTGTCCTTCAGCTTGCGGTCGTCGGCCGAATTGGCCTCGGCATCGCGCGCCATCTTCTCGACCTCGTCCTTCGACAGGCCGCTCGAACTGGTGATGGTAATCTTCTGCTCGTTGTTGGTGCCGTGATCTTTGGCCGTCACATTCAAAATGCCGTTGGCATCGATGTCGAACGTGACTTCAATCTGCGGTACGCCGCGCGGAGCCGGCGGAATATTGCCCAGTTGGAACACGCCCAGCAGACGATTGTCCCGCGCCATGGCGCGTTCACCCTGGTGGACCTTGATCTCTACCGACGGCTGGTTATCGCTGGCCGTGGAGAACTTCTCGCTCTTGCGGGTGGGAATCGTCGTATTACGCTCGATCAGCTTGGTGAATACGCCGCCCATGGTCTCGATGCCGAGTGAAAGCGGGGTCACGTCGAGCAGCAGCACGTCCTTGACTTCGCCGCCAAGCACGCCGCCCTGGATCGCCGCGCCCACCGCGACCACTTCGTCGGGGTTCA